>JAFAVH010000259.1 GCA_019242655.1 Methylobacteriaceae bacterium | reverse complement strand
CGGCTTCATCGACGCCGGGCGCGCCATCGGTCTCACGCCGTTCCAGCGCGTCCTCTACGTGACGCTGCCGACGATGTTCCGCATCGTGCTTCCCTCGCTGGGCAACGCATTCATATCGCTCTTCAAGGACACCTCGATCGCCTCCGTGATCGCGGTGCCGGAGCTGACCTACGGCGCCAACTGGATCTACACGAACACGTTCCGCATCGTGGAGGTCTACGCGGTGGTCACGCCGATGTATCTGCTCACAGGCATGATCCTGCTGCAGGCTCTCCGGCTTCTCGAGCGTCAATTTGCGGTGCGACGCGCATGACGGTGATGCTGGCGAGCTTGCCGTTTCTGCTGCAAGGATTGCTGACCACGCTGCGCGTCTCGGCCATCGTGGTCGTCATCGCGCTCGCAGGTGGCGTGCTCTTGGGCATCGGACTCACCTACGGCCCCCGCCTCGTTGCCTGGCCGATTCGGCTGTACAGCGATGTGGTGCGCGGATTGCCGCTGCTGGTGCTGATCTTCGCACTCTACTACGGGCTGCCGGCGCTCGGCGTGAAGTTCGGCAGTTTCTGGGCGGCGCTGACCGCGCTCGCGGCCTTCGAGACGGCGCATGTCGCCGAGGTTGCACGCGGCGCGCTGCAGTCGATTCAGGCCGGACAGACGGAGGCGGGGAAGGCGATCGGCCTGACGTTTGGGCAGCGTATGCTCTACGTGGTCTTCCCGCAGGCGTTGCGTCGTTTCGTCCCGCCCTGGATCAACACCGTCGTCGATACCGTCAAGGGCAGCGCACTGGTCTCGCTCGTCGGCATCGTCGATCTCATGCTGTCGATTCAGCAGGTGATCGGACGGACTTTCCAGCCGATGCCGCTCTACGTGCTGGGCGCGCTGATCTACTTCGCGATCAATTACGCGCTCTCGCTTGCGGCGCGCGGGTTGGAGGCGCGCTTCGCCTATGTCCGTGACTAGCGCCGGAATACCGCTCGTGCGCGTGCGCGGGCTGACGAAATCCTTTGGGCCCTCGCCGGTGCTGCGCGGCGTGGATCTCGATGTCGCGCGCGGCGAGGTGGTCGCGGTGATCGGCGCGAGCGGGAGCGGCAAGACGACCATGCTTCGCTGCGTCAACCTGCTGGAGCGCTATGACGGCGGTTCCGTGATGGTGGACGGCGTCGAGATCGGCTATCGCCAGGATTCGCGGCGGGCGCGGGGCGAACGCGAGCTTGCCCGTCTGCGTGCCGGCATCGGCATGGTGTTTCAGCACTTCAACCTGTTTCCGCACCTGACCGCGGCCGAGAACGTCACCCTCGGCCTGCGCAAGGTGCGCCGCCTGTCGCGCCGGGAAGCGCGCGAACGCGCCATGCATTGGCTCGGCCGGGTGGGACTCGCGGATCAGGTGGATCGGTTGCCCTACGAGCTTTCCGGCGGTCAACAGCAGCGAGTGGGCATTGCCCGCGCGGTGGCGATGAGCCCGAAAGTCCTGCTGCTCGATGAGATCACCTCCGCGCTCGATCCCGAGCTGGTCGGCGAGGTGCTCAGCGTGGTGCGCCAACTGGCGGGTGAGGGCATGACGATGATCGTTGTCACGCACGAAATGTCCTTTGCCCGCGACGTCGCTTCGCGTGTGGTGTTCATGGACGGCGGCCGCGTCGCGGTTTCCGGAACTCCACAGGAGGTGTTCGGGCGGCAGGACAACGCCAGACTGCGTGCGTTCTTGTCTCGCATCGAGCTCCGGTTGTACCCCGATGGGGCTGGCGCATGATGCGGATCACCCGGGATCGACGCCCTTCCGCGTCATACGTGCCATAGCAACCTTCTGCTTTACGCGAGCGGCTTCGGGGCCGAAGCTTCGGGCACATAGGGCCGGCTGCGGTGACCGACGAGCTTGGCCGAGGAGATCCGGAAATGCGCATAACGCGCCGTCGTGCAATCCTTGCGGTCGGCTCGGCCGCCTTGCTGCCGTCGACGGCGGTTGCTGCACAGCCTCCCGGCGAACCTGACAGTCTGAAGTCACTCGTTGCCAAAGGTTCGCTGCCGCCGCTCGCGCAGCGCCTTCCAGACAATCCGCTCTTGATCAAACCCACCGATCAGATCGGCCGTTACGGCGGCGACTGGAACCACGCGCTTGTCGGAGGCGGTTCGCTCTCCATGCTGTTTCGCTATCAGGCTTATGAGCCGCTCGTGCGTTACACCCCGGAGTGGGATGGGGTGACGCCGAACGTGGCGGAGTCAGTCACCGGCGATGCGGAATCGAAGGTCTTTACCATCAAATTGCGCCGGGGAATGCGCTGGTCGGATGGTCAGCCTTACACGACGGACGACATCAAGTTTTGGTACGATACGGTCCTGACAGACCGACGGGTCGCGTTCGTCGGCAACGAGTTCTGGAAATCCAACGGCGTGCCCGCGAAGCTTGACGTTATCGACGCCCAGACCTGCACCGCGACGTTCGAAAAGCCGAACGGATTTTTCCCGCTGCAGATCGCCTGGGCAAACAACGATCAGACCACGCGATGCCCAAAACACTACCTTCAGCAGTTCCATATCGACTACAATCCGCGAGCCGACGAGCTTGCCCGCGCACGTGGATTCAGCAGCTGGATCGCCTGCTTCCAGAGCGTCTGCGGCGTGCAGGACGACAACACCTTCTTCCTGAATTCGTCGCAGCGGCCGACGCTGATGGCATGGATGTTTTCAGTCGCGCCCGGCGAGAATACGGAACGTGCGATTGCGGTGCGAAATCCCTACTACTGGAAGGTCGATACCGCCGGAAGCCAGCTCCCCTATTTCGATCGCATCGTCTACCAGATGGTCGCGGATCCCCAGGTCCTGCTGCTGAAGACGATGCAGGGTCAAATCGACATGATCGATCAGTATATCGCGACGCCGAACAACAAGTCGGTGCTGTACGATGCCCGCGAGAAAGGCGGCTACGGCTTCTACACGTTGACCTCCACCGAGGCCAACGTGATGACCTTCATGCTCAACCTGAACCATGCCGACGGGACCAAGCGCGCGTTGTTTCAGAACCGCGATTTCCGGGCGGCAATGTCGTTGGCGCTCGATCGTCAGGCTTTGATCGACGCGGTATTGGTCGGCCAGGGCTCGCCCGCTCAGCCGTCGATCCGCAAGAACGATCCGCTATACAACGAGCAACTCGCCACGCAATTCGTCGAGTTGGATGCGGACCGGGCGAACAAGATGCTGGACGCGATCGTCCCAAAACGGGATGGCGAGGGTTACCGTCTGGACGCGAGCGGGCGGCGCCTGACCATCACCTTCGAGCTGGACCAGTCGCGCACCGTGTTCCTCGACATGTTTCAGCTCGCCATTCCGATGTTCAAGGAGGTCGGGCTCGACGTACAGATGCGGCCGATGGACCGGTCGCTGTGGGAGACGCGCGTGCGGCAGGGCCGCGACTTCGACGCAACCGCGCATCAGTTCGGCGCCAGTGGCGGCATCGCCGCGATGCTGGATCCCCGCTACTATGTCCCGACGGACGCGAACGCAATGTATGCACCAGGCTGGCAGCTCTGGTATCGCGATCCGAAGAATCCCAAGGCGGTAGAGCCGCCCGACATCACCAAAAGTCAGTTCGCGCTCTACAGCCAGCTCCAGGCGACGGCCGACCCCGAGTCGCAGGCCGCGATTATGAAGCAGATCCTGCAGGGGGCGGCGGAAGCGTTCTACGTGTTCGGCGTATCGCTGCCGCCGGAGAGCTATGGGGTGGTCAAGAACGACATGCGTAACATCACCAGGACCATGCCGAACTCTTTCGGCTGGCCGACCTATGCGCCGACCCGTCCCGAGCAGTTCTTCAAGGTGTGAAGGTACATGCTTCACATCGCGTCGCCGGAGCCTGGCTCGCTGCGTACCTCGGACTGGTACCAGCGCGCGACGCGCTGGACGCAGCTGACACTCGCCGAGGATGATCCGGAGAAATTCGACCCGGCGTTCTGGATCGACATCTTCCGCCGCACGCAATCCAATGCGACGTGCCTGAGCGCCGGCGGCTACATCGCCTATTACCCGAGCAAGGTGAAGCTGCACTATGTGAGCCGCCACATCGGCCACACCGATCCGTTCGGCGCGCTGGTGGAGGGGGCGCGAAAACTAGGCATGCACGTCATGGCGCGGGTGGATCCCCACGCCATTCACGACGATGCGGCCGCCGCGCATCCCGAATGGGTCGCGGTGGATGCGCAAGGCGAGCCGCGCCGGCATTGGGCCTATCCCGAGGTGTGGGTTACCAACGCCTATGGCGCCTACAACACCGAATTCATGCCGGACGTCGTGCGCGAGATCACGCGCGAGTACGACATTGACGCCATCTTCGCCAACCGGTGGCAGGGACACGGGATCGATTACAGCGAAGACAGCCGCCGTCGCTTTCGTGACGTTTCCGGCTACGATCTTCCGCTCGCGGCGAACGCTGACGATCCGGCGTTCCAGGCTTGGCTGCAATGGCGCCGCCGCGTTCTGACCGACGTCATCGCGCAATGGGACGGCGTGGTGAAATCCGAGCGCCCGCACGCGAGCTTCATCCCGAACATGAGCGGCGCCTCGCTGATGGAATTTGATCTTTCGGTTGTTGCCCGCCACTGCCCGTTTCTCGTGGTCGATCATCAGGGGCGCAAGGGTCTCGAGGTCGCGTGGGCCGCAGGGCGCAACGGCAAGCGAATCCGAGCGACATTTCCCGATCGTCCGGTCGTGTTGATAACGTCGGTCGGCCCGGAAGAGGAGTTTCGCTGGAAGGACGCAGTGACGTCCGGGGAAGAGATCCAGCTCTGGATCAACAATGGTACCGCGCATGGGCTGCGGCCGTGGTTCACCAAGTTCAACGGCGTGGTTCCCGATCCGCGTTGGGTGCAGCCGGTCGTCGACGCTTTCGCGCTCCAGGCAAGGCTGGAGCCCGTGCTCGAGGGCATGCGGCCGACCGCGGAGATCGCGATGGTGGACCCGTCAACGACGCTGCGCCACTGGGCGCCGGAAACGCGCGGTGAGGCGGAAAAGCAGGACCTCGGCTTCTACCACGCGCTCGTGGAGGCGCGCGTGCCCTTCGAGCTCGTCTCTGACCAGGTAATGACGACTGAGTCATTGGCTCGCTTCAAGCTGATCGTTCTCGCCAACGCCCCGTGCCTGTCCGATATGCAGTGCGAGGCCATCCGCGGCTACGTCGCACGCGGGGGCAGTGTTGTCGCCGCGTACGAAACATCGCTGCGCGATGAGGCCGGCAACGAGCGTCCCGAGTTCGGTCTCGCCGATGTGTTCGGTGCGCGGTTCGTCTCCGGTCCGCGCGGCATCGTCAAGAACACCTATGTCGCGCTCGCTGCGGATCATCCGCTGAACGAGGGTTTCGGTGCCGCACGCCGCATCATGGGCGGCACGCGGCTGATCAACGTCACGCCGGACGCCGGTGCAGCGACACCCTTTCTCTACGTCCCAGACTTCCCTGACCTGCCGATGGAGGAGGTCTACGTCCGCGACACACCGAAGGACGCGGCTGTCATAGCGCGTGAGACGAGCGGGGGAGGTCGCGTCGTTTACATCCCCTGGAACATCGGCGAGATTTTCTGGACCGTCTTCGCCGTCGACCATGCGCGGTTGATCGCGAATGCCGTGCGGTGGGCGCTCGGAACCGCGCCATGTGTTACTGTGGAAGGTGCGGGCCTGCTCGAGGTCGCGTTGCGCGGCAACGCGCGCGGCCTGGCCATCTCACTGTTCAACCTCACCAACCCCATGATGCTCAAGGGGCCGGCGCGGGAAGTTTGTCCGCTCGGAGCGCAGAGCGTTTCCGTGGCCATCCCACCGGGCCGAACACGAGCCTCCGCCCGCCTGCTGGTCGCCGAGCGGGACCTTCCGTGCACGATTGACAGCGGCCGGCTCCGAGCGGTCGTGCCGCGCGTCGAGCGGCTGGAAGTGCTACACCTCACCTGGGACTGAACGGCGTGGTGCGCTACGTCCTGAGGCGAATCCTCTACATGATCCCGACCTTGTTCGGGATGTCGTTGATCGCCTTCCTCATCATCCAGCTCCCGCCGGGCGATTACCTGACATCGCTCGTCGCGAACATGACCAGCAACGGCCAGACCGTCGATCCCGCGCAGATTGCCAAGCTGCGCCAGATCTACGGGCTCGGCGATCCGTTCTACATTCAGTACGGAAAATGGATCTGGGGCATCATCTCGCGTGGGGATTTCGGCTACTCGTTCGAGTGGAACCAGCCGGTCGCGCGGTTGATCTGGAGCAGCATGGGTGCGACGCTGCTGATCTCCTTGCTGTCGCTGATCTTCGTTTGGGCGGTCTCATTGCCCATTGGCATCTACTCCGCGGTCCGTCGTCACTCCTTCGGCGACCACGTCTTCACCTTCGTCGGGTTTCTTGGCCTTGCCGTGCCAAATTTTATTCTCGCGCTGACGCTGATGTATCTGGCGTATCGCTATTTCGGACAGAGCGTGGGCGGCCTCTCTTCACCGCAATTCGAGGGAGCACCCTGGAGCTTTGCCAAGCTCATCGACTTGCTCTCGCATCTCTGGATTCCCGTCGTTATCATCGGCGCCTCGGGGACGGCGGCGCTCATCCGCATCCTGCGTGCCAACCTGACCGACGAGCTGCACAAGCCTTACGTCGTAACCGCACGGGCCAAAGGCCTGCCCGAGCATCGCGTCATCCTGCGCTACCCGCTGCGGATCGCTCTCAACCCATTCGTCTCCGCGCTCGGCTGGGTGCTGCCGCATCTGGTTTCCGGGGCGACCATCGTCGCAATCGTGCTCAACTTGCCCACGGCTGGACCGTTGCTGTTCAAGGCTTTGGTCTCGCAGGACATGTATCTCGCCGGCAGCTTCATCCTCGTGCTCAGCGCGCTGACACTGGTTGGGATGCTGATCTCGGATCTGCTGCTCGCAGCGCTCGATCCTCGGATCCGATACGACCGGTGAGCGACTCCGCACTGCTAGCGGCCGTGGTCGCGGACGACGAGGAGGGTCCGGCGCTCACCGTTCTGCGCCGGAGCCGCCACGCGGCCGCGGCGTCGATCGGTCCGTGGCGGCTGATCGCGAGCAAGCTGTTGCGCCAGCGCCTCGCGGTGGCAGCGGGCTGCGTTATCCTTCTGCTCTACGCGATAGGCGGACTCGCGGAGTTTCTTGCGCCGGCGCTGCCGGATGCCGCGCGTCCGCAATACACCTACGCGCCGCCGCAGCCGTTGCACCTCTTCCGCACCGCGCCCAATGGGACAACGCAGTTCGGCCCCTATGTCGAGGGCTACCGCATCGCGGTCGATCCGGTCGCGCTGCGACGTAGCTTCGTGGCGGACACAAGCCGTCCCGTGCAGGTGGCTCTTTTCGTGCGCGGGCCCGCGTACCGTCTCTGGGGCCTGATACCGATGACGACGCATCTCATCGGCCCGGTGGTATCGAGTCAGCCGATGTACCTGCTCGGCGCCGACCGCCTCGGGCGCGATGTTCTGTCGCGGCTGGTCTATGGAACACGTGTCTCGATGTCCATCGGGCTCGCAGGGGTGACGGTTTCGCTGGTTCTTGGCGTTGTGCTCGGCGCCGTTTCGGGCTTTTACGGCGGCGTCGTCGATACCTTGATCCAGCGAGCGATCGAGGTGGTGAGCGCGATGCCGACCATCCCACTCTGGCTGGGACTCGCCGCGGCGATCCCGCTCACATGGTCGCCGCTCAGCGTCTACTTCGTCATCACGCTGATCGTGTCCTTGCTGGGCTGGACCAGCCTCGCGCGCGAGGTGCGAGGCCGATTTCTCGCGCTTCGCGGCGAGGACTTCGTGACCGCCGCGCGACTTGACGGCGCGGGCGAGGGAAGACTGATCTTCCGCCACATTCTGCCATCGCTGACGAGCCATATCCTGGCCGTGGTGACACTCGCGGTCCCAACAATGATCGTCGCGGAGACGTCGCTGTCCTTTCTTGGCATCGGCCTCAAGCCCCCCGTGGTGAGCTGGGGCGTGATGATGCAGGACGCACAGAACATCCGCACCATCGCAACGGCACCGTGGCTCCTGATCTGGCCGGCGCTGGCCGTTGTGCTGGCCGTGCTGGCGTTCAATTTTTTTGGCGACGGTCTGCGGGACGCGGCGGATCCTTATGGCGACTGAGCCGCTCCTTTCGGTGCGCGATCTCTCAATCGATTTCGCGCTGCGGACCCACATTCTCCACGCCGTGCGCGGCGTGAACTTTGACCTGCGGCACGGCCAAACCATGTGCCTCGTCGGCGAAAGCGGTTCCGGCAAGAGCGTCACTGCGCGAGCTTTGCTCGGCCTCGTGGATCGGCCCGGCCGCATTTCCAGGGGCACAATCCGACTGCACGATGGCATCGACATCGCGCGTTTGCGTCCAGGCGGCCGCGCGATAAGGCGCGTCCGAGGACGACGTATCGGGCTCGTGTTCCAGGAGCCGATGAGTTCGCTCTCCCCTGTGCACACGATCGGGGCGCAAATCGCGGAAGCAGTGCGCCTGCACAGACGCCTCGACCGCCGCGCCGCGCGGGCACGCGTCGCCGAGCTGCTTCGTGCCGTCGAGATCGCAAGCCCCGAGGAGATGCTTGACCGCTACACCTTCGAGTTCTCGGGCGGCATGCGCCAGCGCGCGATGATCGCCATGGCGCTCGCCGGAGAACCTGAGGTTCTCATTGCCGACGAGCCAACCACCGCGCTCGACGTCACCACGCAAGCCGAGATCCTCGACCTGATCAAGCGCTTGCAGATCGAGCGTGGGATGGCGGTGCTGCTGATCACTCATGACATGGGCATCGTCGCCGAGGTCGCGGACCAGGTGGCGGTGATGCGCTTCGGTCGCATCGTCGAGCAAGGTTCTGTGGAGCGCATCTTCTATGACGCGGAGCATGCTTACACCCGGCGACTCCTGGGTGCCACGCGCAAGCTGGAGCGGACCGGCGTCGCGCCCCGCAAGAGTGAGGTATCCCCGCCGATTCTCTCCGTCCGAGGACTGGGGAAGGTGTTCGAGGGCCGGCGACGCATGTTCGGCCGCGCCACGTCGCCGGTTCGTGCGGTCTCCGACGTGAGCTTCGATCTGTTTGAAGGGGAAAGTCTCGGTATCGTCGGTGAGAGCGGATCGGGCAAGACCACGGTCGGCCGGATGGTGCTGCGGATCATCGACCCAAGCGAGGGTTCGATCCGCTATCGCGACCGCGACGGCGCCAGCGTCGACCTTTGCGCGTTGGGCCGAGAGGGACGTCGCGCGTACCACCGCGATGTGAGGCTCGTCTTCCAGGATCCTTTCGCCTCGCTCAATCCCCGACTGAACGTCAAGCAGATCGTCGGCGAACCGCTGCTCATCGCCGGCATCGCGAACGGCCGTGCGCTCGATCGCCGGGTGGCGGAGCTGCTCGACATGGTGGGCCTCGATCCGCTGGCGATGGAGCGGTACCCGCACGCTTTTTCCGGGGGGCAGCGACAGCGCATCGGCATCGCCCGCGCGCTCGCGCTGGATCCGCGCATCATCATCGCCGACGAGGCGACGTCCGCACTCGACGTGTCGATCCGAAGCCAAATCCTCGACCTGCTCATCGGTCTACAAGCTCGGCTTGGCCTCAGCTTCCTCTTTATCGCACACGACATATCGGTGGTGCGTTACTTCTGCCACCGTGTCGCGGTGATGCATCGCGGGCGCATCGTCGAAATCGGGGATACCGCGACGATCTGTTCGAGGCCCGCCGAACCCTACACGAAAAGCCTCATCTCCGCAGTTCCCAATCCCGATCCGCGTGCCAAACGCATGCTGAACCGGCACCGTTTTACCGCGGCGGCCTGAACGAAAGACCCGACATGCTGAGAACCGATCTGCAACTGCCCTTCGGCGCGGTCTATTTCCGCAAGTCCAATCCGCCGCCGCAGGACTGGGCACGCGATTACAAGGTGGCGGCCGAAGACGGCATGAACATCTTTCGCCATTGGTTCATGTGGGGTTCAATCGAGCGCGCGCCTGGCAAGTACGACTGGTCGGATTACGACCGGCAGCTCGATCTTGCCGCTGAGCACGGCATCAAGACGATCATCGCGGAACTGATCCACGCCGTGCCCGACTGGGCCTATCGCAAGTTCGCCCATGCGCGACAGCTGCGCTCGAACGGCCAACCGCTGCCCTCGGTGATCGGCGTCAGCAGCGCGACCGGCGGCTTCGCCAACAATCAGGGTGGCGCGGGCGCGCTCACGCTCAACTGTCCGGAGGTGCGGGAGGCGGCGGGCGCGTTCCTCACCGAACTGGCGATCCGCTACAAGGACCATCCGGCGCTCTATGGCTACGATGTCTCGAACGAGTGCAACTATCATCAGGATGTCGACTTCAGCGCATTCACCAAAGCCGTGTTCCGTGACTGGCTGCGCGAGAAATACGGCTCGCTCGATGCGCTGGCGAAGGTCTGGCACCGCTACAGCTACGCCGAGTGGGACGATATCGAGCCGCCCGCGCATCTAGGCCCCTACCCGGAATGCCTGGACTGGCTGCAATTCCGCCGCGATGATTTCTACCGGCAGGTCCAGTGGCGCATCGACACGATCCGCGCCGCGCATCCCGATGTGATGATCTGCGCGCATGGCATATCCGGCACCATCCCCAACATGGCGTCGAACGGCTGCGACGATTGGACCGCCGCATCCAAGGTCGAAGTCTATGGCTTCACCTGGGTGCAGGCGCGCAAGGGCGCGGAGCCCTGGAAAAATTGGTACGGCGTCGATATCGTCCGCGCCGCATCGCGGGGAAAACCGTTCTGGCACGCGGAACGCCAGGGTGGCCCGCTTTGGCTGCAGCCGCAGGTCATCGGCCGCGACAAGGCGGACGGGCGCGTGGCGACCCCGGAGGACATCCGCCTCTGGAGCATGACATCGCTGGCGGGCGGCGCACGCGGCGTGATGAATCTGCGCTGGCGTCCGCTGCTCGACGGCGCGTTGTTCGGCGCGTTCGGCGCCTACGGCATGGACGGCTCGCGCACCCCCCGATCAGACATGCAGAGCGCAATTGCGAAATGGGGCAACGACCCTGCGCAGGCCGATCTCTGGAAAGCCAAGCCCGTGCGTGGCGAGATCGGCATTCTCATCGTCCGCGAGACGCAGGATTTCGACTATCTGCTGATGTTCGATCGCGCCGAAAAACCCTATCCGGCGGCGATGTGGGGCGCCTATCGCGGCTTTCTCGATAACGGCGTGCAGCCCGACTGGACGCTGATTGACCATATCGACGAATACGCGGTCATCTACTTTCCCTACCCGATTCTGCTCACCGCCGCGCAGGCCGGGAAACTCGCGTCCTGGGTGGAGCAGGGCGGGACGCTGATCGCCGAAGCGTGTCCCGGCTATTTCGGCGATCACGGCCATGTCGGGCCGCTGCAGCCCAACAACGGCCTCGACCGCGTGTTCGGCGTGCGCGAGGACGAGGTCGAGTTCATGCCGGATATCGGCGACCGCTACGGCTTCAGCTTCGACGGCAGGCCGGTCCACGGAGCCGGCCTCCTGCAATCCTACACGCCCGCCGGCGGGCAGCCGCTTGGTGCGTTCGCAGACGGGCGCACGGCGGTCGTGGAGAACAGTTTCGGTCGCGGACGGACGCTGCTGATCGGCTCCAACCCGTCGGCCGCATACTACACGCACAGCAGCGACGAGAATCGCCGCTTTTTCCGGGACGTGTTCACGTGGACCGGACGAAAGCGCCACGTCGCCCTCACGAATGCCGAAGTGTTCGCCCGGTTGCACACGGGCGAGACGGGCGCCTTCCTCTGGCTGGTCAACCCGACACGGCAAACGCAGAGGACGCGCGTCACACTCGAGCGCGACGGCGGCAAGCGGCCGTCGGCGTCTCTCTGGCCTTCCCCAGCGCAGGCGCCCGTGGGTGAGGAGTTCGAGATCGGCGCGCAGGACGTCCGCATCATCGCGTTCGCTTAGCGCACGGCATCGGTTGCTAACCCTTGCACGCGCCTCGGGTGTAGAAACTTGCCGCATCGAGGGACGCTACGGTCCCTCGTCTTTGCCGGGAACAAGCCTCGCGTGTCGTCCACAATGGTCATCGCTTCAGCCGCCGATGCTTCCGACCTTGGGCCAGCCGCGCCGTTCGCAGCCTTTGACGCCGAGGTGCCGAGCCGCTCCGCGCTGAGAAGCGCGATCACCGCGGCCGCGCGTCGGCCCGAACCGGAATGCCTGCCGCAGCTTGTGCAGCTGGCGACCATGCCCCCCGAGGTCGCGCCACGCGTGCAGAGAACTGCGCGCCACCTCGTCGCGCGACTGCGGGCAAAGGCCGACGCGAGCGGCGTCGAGGGACTGATCCGTGAATACGACCTCTCGTCGCAGGAAGGCGTGGCGCTCATGTGCCTGGCAGAGGCGCTGCTGCGCATCCCCGACGATGCAACCCGCGACGCGCTGATCCGCGATAAGATCTCGCGCGGCGACTGGCGCGCGCATGTCGGGCACAGCCCCTCCTGGCTGGTGAACGCCGCGACCTGGGGCCTGGTGGTGACCGGGCGCTTGGTCGCCACAACAAGCGAGACAAGACTCGCCACCGCCATCACCCGGTTGATCGCGCGCGGCGGTGAGCCGCTCATCCGTCGTGGCGTCGATCTGGTCATGCGGATGATGGGTGAGCAGTTCGTCGCCGGACGTTCGATCGAAGAAGCGCTGGCCCGATCGCGGCGGCTGGAGGCGCGCGGCTTCCGCTACTCTTACGACATGCTGGGCGAGGCCGCGATGACCGCGGCCGACGCGGAGCGCTACGCCGGCGAATACACGCACGCGATCCACGCGATCGGTCGCGCCGCCGCAGGCCGTGGCGTGATCGACCGACCGGGCATTTCGGTAAAACTCTCGGCGCTGCACCCGCGCTACACCCGCGCCAAGCGTGCGCGCGTCATGACGGAGCTGCTGCCGCGCTTGACCCAGCTAGCGCAGCTCGCGCGCGGCTACGGCATCGGTTTGAATATCGACGCTGAGGAAGCGGACCGGCTGGAACTCTCGCTCGACCTGCTTGAGGCTCTGGCGCACGACCCGGGACTCGCCGGCTGGGACGGGATCGGGTTCGTATTGCAGGCGTACGGTAAGCGCTGCCCGTTCGTGGTGGACTGGATCGTCGACCTCGCCCGCGGCTCCGGGCATCGGATCATGGTGCGGTTGGTGAAGGGCGCTTACTGGGACAGCGAGATCAAGCGTGCGCAAGTGGACGGGCTGGCCGATTTTCCGGTGTTCACCCGCAAACTGCACACCGACGTCAGCTATCTCGCCTGTGCTCGCAAACTCCTGGCTGGGCGCGAGTGGATCTTCCCGCAATTCGCCACGCACAACGCGCAGACGCTGGCCGCCGTGATGGAGATGGCGGGGCCGCGCTTCACATCGGAACAGTACGAATTTCAGTGTCTGCACGGCATGGGAGAACCGCTGTACGAGGAGGTGGTCGGGGCGACCAAGCTGGACAGGCCCTGCCGCATCTACGCTCCGGTCG
>JAFAVH010000191.1 GCA_019242655.1 Methylobacteriaceae bacterium | reverse complement strand
GAACTTGGCAAATCCTGTGGTCAAATGGCCGCGGGTCTCCTCGCTTCCGGGAATGAGGAACACCCGCGCATTCCAGATACGCTTTAGCTCGCGATCCATGATTTCTGTCTCAGGCGGATTGCGTTCGTCATCGGCGGAATTGACGGCCAGCGCGGACGCGCAGATTTTCTCAAGATCGGGCGCGGGATTGTAGTCGCACGATGAATTCCATTGATACGTCGCTCGCCTATCGCATAGGGGGTGATTCTGCCAGATGTGGCTCGACAAGCGCGCAGCGTGACGAATGCCACATATGTGCCCGAGCCGGTGACGTAAGCCACCAGCCTTCCACCATACACATCTCGCCGCAAACGGCGGCACGTCACTTTTATAGGAAGGCAATATCATGCCCCGCTTTGCCGCGCTTCTCTATGGCCTTGTCGCTTACGCAATCTTCTTCGTGAGCTTTCTTTATGCCGTTGGTTTCGTCTCCGGCCTTGCCGTGCCGAAAACAATCGACGACGGTGCGGCAGTGCCGCTTGCCGAAGCGTTGATTGTCAACCTCCTTCTCATGTCTGTCTTCGCCGTTCAGCATAGCGTCATGGCGCGCCAGCAGTTCAAACGCTGGTGGACGCGTTTCGTGCCGCAAGCAATTGAGCGGAGCACGTACGTTTTGTTTGCAAGCCTCGCTCTCGTCCTGCTGCTCTGGCAATGGCGACCGATCCCTTCGATAATCTGGCAAATCGACAATCCGTCAATCGCCGCTGCAGTCATCGGTTTGTCGCTTTTCGGTTGGTTGATTGTGCTGACCAGCACCTTCCTGATCAATCACTTCGAGCTGTTCGGCTTGTATCAGGTCGCGAACAACCTCACCGGGCGCTCAATGCCCGCGCCTCACTTCCGCACACCGCTTTATTATAACTTCGTGCGGCACCCCATCTATCTCGGCTTCATCATCGCATTTTGGGCGGCGGCGACGAGGACGGCGGGGCATCTGCTCTTTGCTGCTGTGACAACAGCTTACATCTTTGTCGGCATTCTTCTGGAAGAGCGCGATCTCGTCGACCTCTTCGGCGACGAGTATGTGCGTTACAAGGGTCGCGTGTCGATGCTGGTGCCATGGCGAAAGTCCGCCTGACTTCGTTGCGGCTCGGGCAATCCGCCCGAGCCGGCCACCCAGCGGGCGTTTTGGCGTCTCGTCCGGCGACCCTATATAGCGGCAATCATGACCATTGCCGCCGAAACCTTGGCTGCGCCGCCTTTGGCGTCGCAGGTCGCGCCCAAACCTGGAAGCGCCATGCCCTCGCTCCTCGGCGCGACGCGGGCGGAGCTTGCCGAGGCGCTCGCCGCCGTGGGCGTGCCGCCCCGCGAAATCCGCATGCGGACGACGCAACTGTGGCATTGGATTTATCACCACGGCATCCACGATTTTTCGGCGATGCTGAACGTGTCGAAGCACCTGCGCGCAGCACTTGCCGAACGCTACACCTTGGTGCGGCCGGAGATCGTCACCGAGCAGCTTTCCTCCGACGGTACGCGCAAATGGTTGATCCGCATGCCGCCCGTGGATGCGCAAGATCGCGCCGAGATTGAATGCGTCTACATTCCCGAGAGCGACCGCGGCACGCTCTGCGTCTCGAGCCAGGTCGGCTGCACGCTCACCTGCACCTTCTGTCACACCGGCACACAGCGCCTCGTCCGCAATCTGACGACGCGTGAAATCGTTGCGCAGCTTGTCATCGCGCGCGACAGGCTCGGCGATTTTCCGGGTCTTACGCCACCCGGCGACGGGCTCGTGCCGGCAGGCGAGGGCGTGCGCGCCATCTCTAACATCGTGTTCATGGGGATGGGCGAGCCCCTCTACAATTTCGACAATGTCCGCGACGCGATCGACGTCATGTCGGACGGCGACGGGCTCTCCTTGTCGAAGCGGCGCATCACCGTGTCGACCTCCGGAGTCGTGCCGGAAATCCCGCGGCTTGGCGAGGAATCCGGCGCTATGCTGGCGATCTCGCTGCACGCCGTGCGCAACGATCTGCGCAACACGCTGGTGCCGCTCAACAAGAAATATCCGCTTGAGCAATTGCTCGAGGCTTGCCTGACCTATCCCGGTGCGTCGAACGCGCGGCGTATCACATTCGAATATGTGATGCTGAAAGGCGTCAACGACTCGCCTGCAGAAGCGCGCGAGCTGGTGCGGCTTTTGAAGCGCATTCCCGCTAAGATCAACCTTATCCCGTTCAATCCGTGGCCCGGTACGAGATACGAGTGCTCGGACTGGGACGTGATCGAGCGCTTTTCTGACATCGTCTTCAACGCCGGTTACGCAAGCCCGGTTCGTACGCCACGCGGCCGCGACATCCTGGCTGCCTGTGGGCAATTGAAGAGCGAGACGGAGAAGGTGCGCGCGCGGGC
>JAFAVH010000173.1 GCA_019242655.1 Methylobacteriaceae bacterium | reverse complement strand
CAAGCTCACGTCGGGCACGTGGGTGAATGTCGGCAATGTGCGCGTGCGCGCAATTTCCGCCGGCTCTCCCGTCATTCAGGATGCGGTCGTGACTGGACACAATCAGGATGCGATCGGGCTGCTCGTGTTTCCCAATCTCGACGGCTGCCGCGCGCTCTGCACCGACATTGCCGCGGATGCGCCGCCCGCGCGGCTCATCGGCGATCCGCGCGTCCGTGCGCAGATCGAGGACGCGCTGCGCAAGATGGCGGAAGACTCGTCCGGCGGCTCGACCTTGCCGAAGCGCGTCTTGATCCTGGAGGAGCCGCCGTCGATCGACGCCAACGAGATCACTGACAAAGGCTACATCAACCAGCGCGCGGTGCTGATGCGCCGCGCCGCTTTCGTCGAGCGGCTGCACGCGTCGGTGCTCGATCCAGAAGTGATCGTCGCACCGGACCTCGAAACAAAGCGGCAGCTCCTGCGCGCTTAGGTCTTCTTCGCCACAAACGAGCAGCCGCCGTCACTCAGCGGCCGCCAGGCTTCATTGACGGGAATCTCCTTCACCGTTTTGTACAGGTCCCATTCGGACTTCGATTCCGCCGGCGTCTTCGCCTGGAACAGATACATCGGGTGCAGCTTGCGTCCGTCCTCGCGGATCGAGCCTTTGCCGAGCACGTCGTCCTCCGTCGGCATCGACTTCATCTGCTCGACGACCTTCTTGCCATCGCGGCTCTTCGCCACCTCCATCGCCTTGAGATAATGCAGCGCCGCGCTGTAGGACGCCGCTTGGTTCGAGGTCGGATAATTCTTGTGCCGCTCGGCGAAGCGTTTTGACCACGCACGCGTCTTGTCGTTCAAGTCCCAGTAGAACGACTCGGTGAAGAGCAGGTTTTGCGCGATCGGCAGGCCGAGCGAGCGGATGTCGGTCAAAAAGATCAGCAGCCCGGCGAGCTTCTGCTTCGGCGTGATGCCGAACTCGGCGGCCTGCTTGATCGCATTCACCGTGTCGCCGCCTGCATTGGCGAGACCGATGACTTTCGCGCCGGAACTTTGCGCCTGCACGAGGAAAGATGAGAAATCCGGCGTGTTGAGCGGCGCGCGCACGGCGCCGAGCACCTTGCCGTTCTGCTGCTTCACGATGGCAGACGTCTGCGCCTCGAGGTCGTGCCCGAACGCGTAATCGGCGGTGATGAAGAACCACGTATCGCCGCCCGTCGCCACGACCGCGCGGCCTGTGCCGTTGGCAAGCGCGAAATTGTCGAAATTCCAGTGGACGAGGTTTGGACTGCACGCGTCCCCGGTCAGCCGCGCCGTACCGGCGGAGGCGTTGAGGTTCACCTTGTTGTTCTGTTTCGTCACTTCGGAGACGGCGAGCGCGACGGCCGAGTTCGGCACATCGATAATCACGTCGACATTCTCGACCTGGTACCATTGCCGCGCAATATTCGAACCGACATCGGGCTTGTTCTGATGATCCGCGGAGATGACGCTGACCTTCAGCGCACTCTTCGGGTTTGCCTTCATATAATCTTCGACAGCCATCTGGACTGCGACGACCGAGCCCGGGCCGGTCGTGTCTTGATAGAGCGACGACATGTCGTTCAAGACGCCGATCTTCACCTCGAACGGCTGCTGGGCGCCGGCGGGCGCGCAGAAGCCGAGCGCTGCGGCGGCTGCGGCGGCGACAACAAATCCTGATTTGTGCATGTAATTCCTCCCGTGATTTTAGATTTTTGCCGAGCCTATCTGGTCCACGGACGCTGGCAAGCCGCACGACTTCCCCGGACGCTTCTGACCTCGCATGTTTGCGAGGTCAGTGTGATCAAGTCGAACTCGGGAACACCCGAGTTCGAAAGCGAAGCGAATGCGATCCGGGGGCCCGAGCAGATGCGTTTGCCCCTGGGTCCCGGATCGCGCTTCGCGCGTCCGGGAATGTGGGCGCGCGTCATCCTTGTTGCGCACTGAAGCGCTATTCAAACAGCAGAAGGACACGGGCGCCGGGCGGCCGATCCTATTTTTTTATGCCGGTCGCCCGGCGCCAATGCGCGGCGATTTCAGTCCCTTGCTTCCCGCATCTTCGCGAGCGTGGTTGGCTTTGTGAGCCACCTGCGCCCGCTTAAGCGATCTTAGCCGCGGACCGGTCGTAATGCCGGACGGGCGGGTTACTCCGCGCCGCACGTCTTTCGACGTACGTCACCGGTTTGCAAGAGCCTCCCGAGACGCGGGCTCCGATACCCGCGCCGCAGGCGCCGCTTCCCGCCCGCATCGCCCGGTACGGAAGCCGGACGCTGCCCTAGATGGGTGGGAACGAATAAGACAGTAGGAATATTTTCAAGAAAGTCAAGTGAAATCGCAATGTGCGCCGATGCTGATCGTGAGCGTGCCCTCCTCCTTGATAGGGAGAAGGTGTCATTGCGCCGCAATGACGGCTAACGTCAGCGGATGCAGCCCTCGTCCGACACTTCCTCCGATCTTTGGCCCGCCCTCCCCTATGCGGAGCTGCGCCCGACGCTCGAGACCCTGCAGCTCTTTGCGCAGGTGGCGGGCAAGACGCGCCTCGCCGGCACGCCGTGGCTCAATCATTCCTGGCACGTGACGTTCACTGTCTCGGGGCGCGGGCTGATCACGGGGCTGATCCCGCACGGACGCTTTTCGTTCGACATCGAGTTCGACTTCGTCTCCGAGCGCGTCGAGCTGCGCACGACAACCGGCACGCGCGCCTATGTCGCGCTGGCGCCTAAAAGCGTCGCATCGTTCTATGCCGAATTCGGCGATGCGCTCGCTTCGCTCGGCATCGCGCTCGACATCGATCGCATGCCGAACGAGCTGCCGGACCCAACGCCGTTCGACCAGGACAACGCGATGCGCGTCTACGATGCCGACGCGGCGCGGCGTTTCTGGCATGCGCTGGTGCAGGCCGAGCGCGTGATGCAGCGCTTCCGCACACGCTTCATCGGCAAATGCAGTCCCATGCATTTCTTCTGGGGCAGTTTCGATCTTGCGGTGACGCGCTTTTCCGGCCGGCGCGCACCGCTGCATCCCGGCGGCATCCCGCATCTCAATGACGACGTCACGCGCGAAGCCTATTCGCACGAAGTCTCGAGCGCCGGGTTCTGGCCGGGCTCACCCGGCGCGGAAGCGGCGGCGTTCTATTCCTACGCCTATCCGGTGCCGGCAGGTTTCGGCGAGGCGCGCGTCACGCCGGCCGCGGCACGCTTCGACAAGGGATTGGGCGAGTTCGTGCTGCCCTATGATGCGGTGCGCAATGCCGCCGATCCCGACGCGATGCTCTTGGAGTTTTTGGAGAGCACATACGAAGCGGCGGCCGATTTGGCGAAATGGGACCGAGCGGAATTGGAATGCGAGGAGGGGCGGGTCGGACTGCCGCGAAGAGTCCGTTGACGTCATTGCGAGGAGCGCAAGCGACGAAGCAATCCAGAGCATTGATGACGATCATCGAGCGTTTGCCCCTGGATTGCTTCGCTTTCGCTCGCAATGACGGCATCGCTCATTGCGCGAGTTCTTCGTAAAGATCACGCCATTGCGGATTCATCGCTTCGATCAGCTCCAGCTTGCGTTGGCGTGATCCTGCTTTGATTTGCTTCTCGCGTGCGATCGCGTCTTGCATGCGGTCGTAATGTTCGTACCAGACGAGCAGCGTGCAGGCATAACGTGAAGTGAAGCCCGAGACGAGCTTGTTTCGATGCTGATAAGCGCGCTGTGATAAATTAGACGTGACACCAGTATAGATCGTGCCGTTCCGCTCGCTTGCCATCATGTACACGCAGGGTGCTTTCACGAAACCCCCGGGCCGTCATTGCGAGGAGGCGAAGCCGACGAAGCAATCCCGGGGCAAAGTCGGCAACCGTTGAAGCGTTTGCTCTGGATTGCTTCACTTCGTTCGCAATGACGGCTACCCCCGAAACATCGCGCCCTCATGCGTCAGCAGCCAGCGTTTGCGATCGAGGCCGCCGCCATAGCCGGTGAGCCGAGAATCCGCGCCAATGACACGATGGCACGGCAGCACGATCGAGATCGGATTGGCGCCGTTGGCGGCGCCGACGGCGCGCACCGCATTCGGCGCGTCGATCCTTGCCGCGAGAGCACCGTACGTCGAGGTCTGTCCTGACGGAATCGCGCGCAAGGCAAGCCAGAGCTTGCGTTGAAACGGCGTCCCGCCGGTTTCCACCTCGATCTCATCGATCGCGGCATGATCGCCGGCAAAATAAGATGCGAGTGCGTCGCGCATCTGCTTCGGCGCGCTGCCGGAGTCCAGGGAAATATCGCCGCGATATTGCAATCGCAACAAACGCCGCATGCGGTCTTCGTAATCCTCCCAATCGAGCGCGCGCAGCCGCCCATCCTCGTCGAACACGATGAGCAAATCGCCGATCGGCGTCGGCAATCGATCGAGCCAAAAATTCACTTTATTGCCTCATCCCAAATCGCGCGCGATCAGCATACGCTGGATGTCGCTCGCGCCCTCGTAAATCTGACAGATGCGCACGTCGCGGTAGATGCGCTCTAACGGAAAATCGTTGAGATAGCCATAGCCGCCGAGAACTTGCAGCGCCGAGGAGCAGACGCGCTCGGCCATTTCGGAGGCAAACAATTTCGCCATCGATGCTTGCGTGAGACACGGCTGCCCGGCCTCGCGTAGGCTTGCGGCGTGCAGCACCATCTGCCGCGCCGCCTCGATCTGCACGGCCATGTCGGCGAGCTTGAACGCGACCGCCTGGTGCTCGATCAGCTTCTGCCCGAACGTCTCGCGCTCGCGCGCATAATCGCGCGCATGCTCGAACGCGGCGCGCGCCATGCCGACCGCCTGCGAGCCGATGCCGATGCGCCCGCCCTCCAAGTTCGACAGCGCGATCCTGTAGCCCTCGCCCTCTTGGCCGAGCCGCTGCTCGACCGACACGCGCACGTCGTTGAAATTGATCTGGCATGTATCGGAAGCGTGCAGTCCGAGCTTATCCTCGACGCGCGCGA
Organism: Methylobacteriaceae bacterium; assembly: GCA_019242655.1. Taxonomy (GTDB): domain Bacteria; phylum Pseudomonadota; class Alphaproteobacteria; order Rhizobiales; family Beijerinckiaceae; genus JAFASC01. The sequence continues at coordinate 5,055 of JAFAVH010000173.1, read as the reverse complement.
CCTCGTAGCCCTGGCTGTCGGTCGGCACGATGAACGCGGAAATGCCTTTCTTGCCGGCGTCGGGATCAGTCACCGCGAAGGTGATCACGACATTGGCGTTGCGGCCCGACGTGATGAACTGCTTCGTGCCGGACAAGATGTACGATGCATTGCCGTCGCGCCGCGCCCGCGTCTTGATGTTCGATGCGTCCGAGCCCGCCTGCGGCTCGGTGAGCGCGAACGCGCCGAGCCATTCGCCGCGCGCCAGCGGCTTTAAATAGCGCTCCTTCTGCTCGTCGGTGCCGAATTTATGGATCGGCGCGCAGCCGACAGAATTGTGCACGCTCATGATCGTCGAGCACGATCCGTCGCCGGCGGCGATCTCCTCGATCGCCATGGCGTAAGCGATCTGGCCGGTATCGGAGCCATCCCATTCCCCAGGCACGAGCATGCCCATGAAGCCGAGCTCGCCCATTTCGCGGATGGCGTCGGCGGGAAAGCGATGCTCACGGTCCCATTCCGCGGCGTTCGGCGCGAGCCGCTCGCGCGCAAACGCGCGCGCCATGTCTCGGATCTGAATCTGCTCTTCGCTCGGGATCATGGCTTAGTGCACGCGCTCGATGGCGATCGCAGTCGCCTCGCCGCCGCCGATGCAGAGCGAGGCGACACCGCGCTTCATGCCGTATTTTTCGAGCGCAGCGAGCAACGTCACGATGATGCGCGCGCCGGACGCGCCGATCGGATGGCCAAGCGCGCAGGCGCCGCCATGCACGTTGACATGATCGTGCGGCAGATCGAGATCGCGCATCGCCGCCATGGCAACGACCGCGAACGCTTCGTTGATCTCGTAGAGATCGACGTCCTTGTTCGACCAGCCGGTGCGCTCGAACAATTTCTTCACCGCGCCGATCGGCGCCGTCGGGAACAGGTTCGGCAGGTCGGCATAGGACGCGTGCCCTTTGATCTCGGCGAGCGGCTTCAGCCCGCGTTTTTCAGCGTCCGAGCGGCGCATGAGAACGAGAGCCGCGGCGCCATCGGAGATCGAGCTCGCATTCGCCGCTGTCACCGTGCCGCCTTCGCGGAAGGCGGGCTTCAAGGTCGGTATCTTGTCGAGCTTCGCCTTCGGCGGCTGCTCGTCATGCTTGACGACGCGTTCCTCGCGTCCGGCTTTCACCGCGACCGGCACGATCTCGCGCTCGAACGTGCCGTCAGCGATGGCTTTCTGCGCGCGCTTCAACGAGGTGACGGCGTAATCATCCTGCGCCTGCCGTGTGAACTGGTAATTCTGCGCGCAATCCTCGGCGAACGTGCCCATGAGGCGGCCTTTGTCGTAGGCGTCCTCGAGTCCGTCGAGAAACATGTGATCGAGAACCTTGCCGTGGCCCATGCGGTAGCCGCCACGCGCGCGGTCGAGCAGATACGGCGCATTCGTCATGCTCTCCATGCCGCCGGCGACCATGATGTTGGCCGAGCCCGCCGCGATGAGATCGTGGGCAAGCATGACCGCCTTCATGCCGGAGCCGCACATCTTGTTGACGGTCGTGCACGTCGCCGATTTCGGCAGGCCGGCGCCGAGCGCGGCCTGGCGGCCGGGCGCCTGGCCCTGCCCCGCCGGTAGCACGCAGCCGAAGATCACCTCCTCGATATCCTCAGGCTTCGCGTCGGCGCGCTCGATCGCCGCTTTGATCGCGGCGGCGCCGAGTTCCGGCGCCTTCATGTCCTTGAGGTCGCCCTGGAAGCCGCCCATCGGCGTGCGTGCCGCGCCGGCAATGACGATGGGATCGGGCTGCGGCATGTACATTTCCTCAAGACGACGGATGCGTCGGCGATCTATAGCGCGCCGGGCCGTGCGCGTCATTGCTCCAGCGCGCGAAGGATCGGCTTAGCCTTTCGGAGCCTTGCCTTCCCGCTCCGATTGAGAGACAGCTTTCCGGCTGGCATCTACGACGCCAAAAGAAAAACATCGGGAGGAAAAGAATGCGCCTGTCCTTGTTCGCCATGCTGGCGGCCGGAGCGATTTTGGCGAGCGCGCCGGCGCAGGCGCAGCAGCCGATCGTCATAAAATTCAGTCACGTCGTCGCGCCGGATACGCCGAAGGGCAAGGGCGCGGAGAAATTCAAGGAACTCGCCGAGAAATACACGAACGGCAAGGTCAAGATCGAAGTCTATCCGAACTCGCAGCTCTACAAAGACAAGGAAGAGGTCGAGGCGCTGCAGCTCGGCGCCGTGCAGATGCTCGCGCCCTCGCTCGCCAAGTTCGGCCCGCTCGGCGTCAAGGAATTCGAGGTCTTCGATCTTCCCTACGTTCTGCCGGACAAGGCGGCGCTGCGCCGTGTCACCGAAGGCGACATCGGCAAGAACCTGTTCAAAAAGCTCGAATCGAAGAGCATCATCGGGCTCGGCTATTGGGACAACGGCTTCAAGATCATGTCGGCGAACAAGCCGCTGCGCATGCCCGAAGATTTTCGCGGCCTGAAGATCCGCATTCAATCGTCAAAGGTTCTCGAAGCGCAGATGCGCGCGCTCGGCGCCATCCCGCAGGTGCTCGCCTTCTCCGAAGTGTATCAGGCGCTGCAGACCGGCGTCGTCGACGGCTCGGAGAATACCGCCTCGAACATGTACACGCAGAAGCATTTCGAGGTGCAGAAATACGGCACGCTCTCCGACCACGGCTATATCGGCTACGCGGTCATCGCCAATAAGAAGTTCTGGGACGGTCTGCCGGCCGACATTCGCGGCGAGCTCGAAAAGGCGATGAAAGAGGCGACCGCGTATACAAACGACATCGCGCAAAAGGAAAACGACGACGCGCTCGCGGAGATGAAGAAGTCCGGCCGCATCACCTTCATCGAGCTGACGTCCGAGCAGAAGGCGGCGTGGAAAACGGCGCTCGAGCCCGTCTACAAGGAAATGGAATCGCGCGTCGGCAAAGCAACGATCGACGAGTTCCGCAAGGAGGCCGGCGCGGTTACGCACTGAGCGCGCCTGGCGCTCCACTCACGCCCTGACGCCAGCGCAATCCCGCGATGCTGCTTCGCATCCTCGATCGGCTCGAAGAGATCCTCATCGCCAGCCTGATGGCGGCGGCGACATTGCTGATCTTCGTCGCCGTCGTGCATCGCTACGCCTCCGGCATTCCGTTTCTTTACGATGTGACGGCGGCGATCCATCTCTCCTGGGCGCAGGAGCTTTGCATCTACATGTTCGTGTGGATGGCGAAATTCGGCGCCGCCTACGGCGTGCGCACCGGCATCCATGTCGGCGTCGACGTGCTCATCAATCAGCTCAATCCGCGATGGCGCAAGAGCGTCGTCATGTTCGGTCTCTTCTGCGGCGCGTTGTTCACTGCCGTCGTCGGCACGATGGGCGCGAAATTCGTCATCGGTCTCATCGACACCGACCAGACGACGCCCGAGCTCGAGTGGCCGAGCTGGCTCATCTATCTCTGCATCCCGCTCGGCTCGTATCTCATGTGCTTCCGCTTCCTGCAGGTCGCCTGGCACTTCTTCTGGACGGGCGAGGTGCCGCATCGCGAGCACGGCGTCGCCGGCGTCGAAGACGCGGAGGAGGCACTCGAAACCGATCCGCTTCTCGGAAAGCATACGCCGTGAGCGCCGCGATCATCTTCGCGCTCTTGATCGCGCTCATGCTCACCGGCATGCCGATCTCGATCGCGCTCGGCCTCACCGTGCTCACCTTCCTGTTCACGATGACGCAGGTGCCGATCGAGAGCGTCGGCCTAAAGCTTTTCACCGGCCTCGACAATTTCCAGATCATGGCGATTCCGTTCTTCATTCTGGCGGGAACGTTCCTGACGCATGGCGGTGTCGCGCGGCGCATGATCGCGTTCACGACATCGCTGGTCGGGCACTGGCCGGGCGGCCTTGGACTTGCCGGCGTTGCCGCATGCGCGCTGTTTGCCGCGGTGTCGGGGTCGAGCGTCGCGACGGTCGTTGCGATCGGCTCGATCATGCTGCCGGCGATGGTCGATCACGGCTTCCCAAAGCGCTTCGGCGCCGGCGTGATCACGACATCCGGCGTGCTCGGCATTCTCGTGCCGCCGTCGATCATCCTCGTTCTCTACGGCGTGTCGACCAACACCTCGATCGGCGCGCTGTTCATGGCCGGCGTCGTGCCCGGCATCCTGCTCGCGCTGACGCTCGGCACGCTCACCTGCATCAAAGCTTGGCGCGCCGATTATCCGCGCCTGCCGCGGGCGAACTGGGCGGTTCGCATCGCCGCCTTTCGCGAGAGCGTCTGGGGCCTCATGCTGATCGGCATCGTGCTCGGCGGCATCTATGGCGGCATATTCACGCCGACCGAAGCCGCTGCGGTCGCGGCGGTCTACGCGTTCGTGATCGCCGTCTTCATCTACGGCGACTTGAAGCTCAGTGAAGTTCCCCAGGTTCTGCTCAACGCCGCCAATATGAGCGCGATGCTGCTCTACATCATCACCAACGCGGTGCTTTTCTCATTCCTGATGACGAGCGAGAACATCCCGCAGGCGATGGCGGCGTGGATCGTCGAAAAGCATTTCAGCATTTTCGTTTTCCTGCTCGTCGTGAACTTCATCCTGCTGCTTGCTGGCAACGTGATGGAGCCGTCGTCCATCCTGCTCATCATGGCGCCGATTCTGTTCCCGATCGCAACGAGCCTTGGCGTCAACCCGGTACATCTCGGCGTGTTGATGGCCGTCAACATGGAGGTCGGCCTTTGCCACCCGCCTGTCGGCTTGAACCTCTACGTCGCAAGCGGCGTCGCCAAGATGGGCATCACTGAGCTCACGGTCGCGGTCTGGCCGTGGCTGCTCGCAATGCTGATCTTCCTCGTCGTGATCACCTATGTGCCGATGATCTCGCTCTGGCTGCCACGCGCGCTCGGCGTGATGTGAGCTGTCGCCGTCATTGCGAGAGCATGACGCTGCGGGATTGAACTATGTGCCGCAGACTTGTTGGCATTGTCTCAGGGTTTCAATATGGAGGTCCTTATGAACAAAGTTTTCATTGCCGCCGGCCTCGGCCTCGTCCTGTCGGGCGCCGCGATTGCTCAACAGAGGTCGGCTAAAGAACAGATCAT
>JAFAVH010000364.1 GCA_019242655.1 Methylobacteriaceae bacterium | reverse complement strand
TCGCGAACTGGTCATAACCGTCGTCGAAGATCATGTTGAGGCCGAGTTCCTTGGCATAGGCGCGCACACCGTCCCCGACGGATTTGCCGAAGGCGCGGTTTTCCCAGAGCAATGCGAGGCGGATGTCCTTCGCGGCCTTGCCGAGTTTTTGGGCGAGAACGTCGCGTGTGAAGTCGACCGCAGCGCGTCCGTAGCGGCTCGCGGGCGCGCCCACCTGGAACGTGTATTTGAAACCGCGCTTGGTGATGGTGTCGGCGGCGCCAACCGTCTCCCAGTGCAGCACGTTGTGACGCTCGGCGGTTTGGCTGACGGCAAGCGCGAAAGGCGAAGCGAACGAGCCTGTCGTGATCTTCACGCCATCTTGGGTGATCAGACGTTCGGCCTCGCTGATGGCGGCATTGGGATTGACGGCGTCGCCGCGCAGATACTCGATCTTGCGGCCGTTGATCCCGCCCTTTTCATTGATCATGTCGCGCGCGATTTCCATCGCCGTCCAATCTTCGAGCCCGCCTTTTGCGAACGGCCCGGTAAACGGCAGCACCACGCCGATCCGGATTGGATCCTGCGCCTGCGCCCGCGCAACCGGGGCGGCGGCTGATGCGGCGAAAGTAACGGCGGCGAATGCAGCGGCGAGCTTACGCAAACCTGGCTCCTTGAGTTTCGGGTGTGGCGGCGGCGCCAAGGATATCGTCGCCGGAGAATTGCGCAATCCAAATACCTGGATTAGACCGATGCGGTCTGCGTATCGGTCGGCATTTTTGCCGGGCAAATGCCCATGATCATAGCCGGATGGACCTCAACGACATCGACCTCTTCCTTGCGGTAACGGAGCATCTCAGCCTCCGTCGTGCGGCAGAAGCGACGCGGCTGTCGCAACCCACGCTCAGCCGGCGCATTCAGGCACTCGAAGAAACGTACGGAACGGCACTCTTCGTTCGGCACGGCCGCGGCATGCACCTGACGCCGGCGGTGCGAGCGCGACTCATGCCGCTTGCCCGGCACCTCGACGCCGTTCGCGAAGAAGTCACGGCTGCCGCGAACACGACCGGCGGCGAAGTCTCGCTCGGCTTTCCGCCTTCGATTCGCATTCTGCTGACCCATCGCCTGATCGATCGGTTCTGCCGTGCACATCCCAATGTAACGGTGCGTTTGACTGAGGAAACGAGCGGCGAAGTGCGCGATCTCGTTGCGCTCGGTCAACTCGATCTGGCGATCACGAATGAATTCGAGCCCGTTGCGGGTCTCGCGCCCCAGCCGCTTGCGCGCGAGCCGCTTCTTGTCGTCGGGCCCCGCGAAGCCGGGCTAGAAATGACGCGGCCAATCTCGTTGCAAGAACTCGCCGATCTACCCCTCATTCTGACGCGAGCGCCGAATAGCTTGCGCCGGCTGATCGACAGCGGGCTCGGACGTTTGGGTCTGAAACCGTGGGTACGGCTCGAAGCGAACGCGCTGCCCTTGATGACCGATCTCGTGGAACTAGGGCTTGGTTACACCGTCTTGCCGTCGTGCGGCGTCCTTCCTGCATTAAAAGAAGGCCGTCTGTCCGCAACCAAGCTGCAGGACTTCACAATCCGCTGGGTGGTGGTAAGGGCGCGCGAACGGTTGCTCAGCAACGCGGCGCGCGCGCTTCTCGACACCATCGTGCAGGACGTCAGGGAGGCAATCGCCGACGGCACGTGGGTGCATGGCTTCAGTTAGGCGATCGCCGACCGCGGCACAGGATCCTGCTCAGGCCGCAGCTCTTCGAGCGCGCGCTGCCGCGGCTCGACCCCGAGCACCGCCACGACAATGATCTGAACGAACAGCAATCCAACCATCAGCGCCAGAACGCCGCCGATGCCGGCGCTCTGAAACAGCGACACGACGATGAACGGCGTGACAATGGTCGCCCCGCGGCCGAACGTGTTGCAAATGCCGGAGGCGCGCAATCGCACCTCGGTCGGGAACAGCTCGGGAATATAGATGCCGAACAAGACCGCGACGAGAACATAGATCGGCACGGTCAGTGCGAACCCAACAACGGGAAGCAGGATCGGATCCTTTATGAAGGGATAGATGATTCCGAAAAGGATGGCTACGCAGGAGGCGCCGACGATTGTCGGCTTTCGCCCCCAATTATCCGAGGTTAGTGCGCCGATGGCTGAGCCGATCGGCGCGCCGAGGCCCATCAAAAGCGTGTAGCCGAACGACGTTGCGATGCTGAGGCCCTGCTTGATGAAAAAGGTGGGCAGCCAAGTCACAAAACCATAAAGCAGCGTGTTGATCACAATCAACGTCACGCATCCAACGATCATCCGCGGCAAAAGCGGCGGCGAGAACAGGGCAGCGAGCGTCGCGGGAATTGGCGTGACGACTGGGACGACTGGCGGAAGCGCCGCGCCGCGTGCCGTTTCAGCCTCGATCGATTGGATGAGTTCTTCCGCTTCGTCTCTGCGGCCAACCGACTCGAGCCATCGCGGCGATTCCGGCAGGTTCTTACGCAGATACCAGACGATCAATGCGCCGATACCGCCGATGATAAACATCACACGCCAGCCGAATATCGGGATCAGCACGTAGCCGGTCAAAGAGGCGATCGGCAGGCCGGTGACAACGAAGACGGCCATCAGGCCAAGCCATCTTCCGCGGCTGCGGGCCGGCACGAATTCGGTCATCGTCGAATAGCCAACCACATTCTCCGCGCCCAAGCCGACCCCGATGATGAAGCGAAGCAGGATCAGCACCGTCATGCTGGGCGAGAATGCCGCGGCGATCGAAGCCAGACCGAATATCAGGAGATTGAACTGATAGGTGAAGCGCCGTCCGTAGCGATCGCCGAGAAAGCCGGTCATGAATGAGCCGATCATCATTCCGACGAACGTTGCCGAAACGAACAAAGCATTTTGCTGCAGCGTCGAGAAGCCGGAACTGATTGCCGATCCGAGCACCGTACCGGCAATGTAGATATCGAAGCCGTCGAAGAACATTCCGATCCCGATCAGCCACATGATGCGGTAATGGAACGGACCGATCGGCAAGCGGTCGAGACGCGCGCCCGAGTTGACGGATGTCAGCATTTGTTCCCTCCAAAATCAGGCGTATCCGTCTGACGCGAATATCGCGCGCTCAGGATCAGTTCAGGCGCGCTTGTCCCGCCGTCTCGCGATACCAGTCGAAAGGTGCGGCGTTTGTCCCGACCATAACGCTCTTCACCTCGAAGTGATCGTCGAAACTCTCGGTACCGCATTCGCGTCCGATGCCGCTGTCGCCCACGCCGCCCCATGGAGAGGCTGGATCGAGCCGATGGTGATCGTTGATCCAGACGATGCCGGCCTTTACCCGCGCCGCGACCCGATGCGCGCGCGCGACATCGCGCGTCCGCACGGCGGCAGCGAGACCAAACGGCGAGTCATTGGCAAGCCGCAGCGCGTCCTCTTCCGTTTCGAACCGCGTCACGACCGTGAATGGACCGAACACCTCTTCCTGAAATATGCGCATCGATGCGGTCACGTCGGCGAAAACAGTCGGTTCAACGAAAAAGCCGCCTTCATTGCCGGGAACTTGCGCGGCAACGCCACCCGCAATATGGCGCGCGCCTTGCTCATGACCAAAGCGCGCGTAAGTGAGCACGCGGTCGCGCTGCTTTGCCGATATGACGGGACCGAGTTGCGTCGCGGAATCGAACGGATCGCCGATCCGAATGGAACGCGCTTTGACGGCAAGCTTCTCGACAAATTCATCATAAATCGATGCCTGAACGATATGCCGGCTTGCGCATACGCAGGTTTGACCGGCCCCGATGAACGCGCCGAAAGCAGCGTAGTTGACCGCCTGGTCGACATCGAAATCGTCGAACACCATGACCGGCGTCTTGCCGCCGAGCTCCATCGTCTGGTGGGCGAAAACGCGCGCCGCAGCGCCGCCGGCGATACGTCCGGCTTCCGTTTCCCCCGTCAGCACGAGCTTATTGATGTCGCGATGCTCGGCGAGATGGCGCCCCGTGGTTGGACCAAGCCCGAGCACGACGTTGAACACTCCCTTGGGAAGCCCGGCCTCGGTGAAAATCTGCGCCAGCTTCAATGTCGTCAGCGGCGTATATTCGGACGGCTTGACGACCGTGGTGCAGCCCGACGCCAGCACGGCCGCCAGCGACTTGCACATGATCATGAGCGGGTGGTTGAACGGCGTGCAGTTCGCGACGACGCCGACCGGCGTGCGTAACGTATAATTGAGGTAAGGCCCTTCGACCGGGATAACGCTGTCGCGCCGTGCGAGCGCAAGCCCCGCGAAGTAGCGAAAGAAATCCGGAAGCCGACCGAGTTGTGCGCGCGTCTCGTTGACGGGGCGTCCGTTATTCAGGGTCTCCAACCGGTAGAGCGTGTCAAGATTGGCGTCGAACGCGTCTGCCAACCGGTTGACGAGCCGGGCGCGCGCACGGACATCCATGCCGCCCCATTCGCGGCTTTCAAAGGCGGCGCGGGCGCTGCAAATGGCTCGATCCACGTCATCGGCGCTGGAATTCGGAATTTGCGCGATGACAGTCCCGGTTGCGGGATTATGCACATCGATGAGTTCGGCCGAACCTGTCTCGATCTCGCGCCCGTCGACAAAATTGCCATGCTGCTCGATTCGGGCGACTGGCTTTTCCACGCGATTCACGATGACACTCCAGGAATCTCGGCGATGATCGCGGCGCGCGATAACGCTGCCATGATGCGCCTTTTGGCGCGGGTAATGTGGTCACGAAGCAGGCTTGCAGCGCGACGTGCATCACGCGCCTGCAGAGCGTCGATAATCGCGCCATGTTCGGCGACGAGCTGAGCGGAATCACGCCCGCGGATGCTGTCGAGGCTCACCCGCGTTAGCCGATCGGATTGCTCGATGATTTCGCGAGTCGCGCGCGCCATGCGACGGTTGCCGCATGCATTGCATACGGCGACGTGAAAATCGCGGTTGTAGGTAATAAACTCGCGGGCTGCTCCGAGAGCGCGGAACGAGTCGAACGCGGCGAGTTGCGCAGCCGTTGCGGTCGCGCAAACTTCGCGTCCGCAAGCGGGCTCCAGCAAAAGACGCATCTGCAAGAGATCGCGCGCGTCCGTGATGGAGATCGGGTTCACGCGGTAGCCCTGGCGCGGAAGGACTGTAACGAGCCGGTCCTGCTCGAGGCGCAGCAGGGCTTCGCGGACAGGCTGGCGGCTCACCTCGTAACGGGCCGCAAGGTCCTGCTCGCGCATGTCCTCGCCCGGCGCAAAGCGGCAGGACAGGATTTCCGCGCGAATGGCGTCGTAGACGTTCGTCCTCAGCAACATGCAGGAGCGCCTTGAGAGTTCAAATTCTGTGACACGTGATATTTCACGTCAAGTCCCAATTTGGCATTGCTCGAGCCTCGCAGACCTGCTTCAAAGCTGTGCCAAGCTATGAGAGCGGCAAATGAAAAATATCATGGTGGCCGACGGGCTGGTGTCTGCCGGCAAATGCGGGTCCGGCCCCGGGCTATGGCTCTTCCATTCGCTGTTGGCCGATCGCGGCAGCTTCGCGAAGGTTATCGAGCCCCTTGCCAAAGGATTCACGGTCTATGTGCCGGAACTGCCCGGATTCGGCGCCTCGCGCGGGGTCGAAGGCGGGCTTGCCGCGGTTGCCGATCGTATGGAGCAGGCAATCCGCTCGGTATACGAGGAGCAGCCGATCGTCCTGGGCAATGGGTATGGCGGCTTCGTCGCATTGCAGATGGCGATCAGACATGCCGGTCTCGTCAGCAAGCTCGTCCTCGCTGATTGCGGCGCCCGCTTTTCGAACGAGGGCCGGCAAGCCTTCCTCAACATGGCAAATGCAGCCAAAGCAGGCGGCGTGGAAGCGATCTGCGATGTCGCCATGCGGCGGTTATTTGCCCCCGCGTTTCAGGCTGAAAACCCCGCGTTGGTGGCGGAGCGTCGCGTGGCATTCCTCGCCGTCGATAAGGCCGTTGTCATCGCGGCTTGCCACACACTTGCAACGATGGACCTGACACCAGATCTTGACCGCGTCCGGTGCCCGACACTCGTGCTCGTGGGGCAGGAGGATGAAGCAACCCCGCCCTTTATGTCGGAACAATTGGCGGCGGGACTAAAGAATGCTCAGTTGCATGTGTTACCTGGTTGCGCTCACGTTCCGCAATTGCAGGATCCGATCCGCTTTCTTGAGAGAGTTCGAAGCTTTTTAATGTGAGGACACGCGCTGCACATGATTTGTTATCGATGCGTCAGTGCTGACATTTACACCTTGGCGAGAGATGTTGCTTCGCGGATCGCTGTCCATATCTTAAACGGTGTGAGCGGCGGATCAATATTCAGGCATCCAAACGGTGACAGTGCATCGTGGACGGCGTTGACGAAAGCGGCAGTCGAACCCGTCGCCGCCGATTCGCCGATTCCTTTCACGCCGAGCGGATTGCCATTATCGGGCGTCTCCGCGATCGAGGATAGGATGTTCGGCAAATCGACGGCGCGCGGGAGCGCATAATCCATGAAGCTTCCCGAAAGCAATTGGCCGCTGTCAGGATCGTAGGCAGCCTCTTCAAGCCAGCCCTGACCAACGCCCTGTGCGACGCCGCCGTGGAGCTGACCTTCAACAATCATGGGATTGACCGCGCGGCCGCAATCTTGCGCGACGGCGTAGCCCGATAGCGCCACCATGCCGGTCTCGGGATCGACCTCAACTTCACAAGCGTGGCAGCCGGCGGGCACGCCGCGTCCATCGCCCGTGAAGACGTCCGTCACTGCAAAGTGAGGCTCGGCGCGAAAAATATCGTCCCATTGCACCACGAGGTCGGTGCCGGGAATCCGGAAGCGTCCAACGTCGAAGATGATGTCGTCGGCCGGCGCTTCCAGAAGCGCTGCCGCCACATCGCGCGCCTTGCGCACCGCGGCGATGGCGGCAAGTTTGACGGACGAGCCGCCCAAGGTCAGCGACCACGACGCCGCCGTGCCGACGCCCTCGGCCATGAGGCCCGTATCCGATTGATGAAACGAGAGACGGTTCATGGGCAGCGACAGATTGTCTACGACGATCTGCAGAAAGCTCGTCTCGTGACCATGGCCAGCCGATCCCGAACCGACAATCAGTTGCAAGCAGCCGTCACCATATGAAAGCCGTGCGGGAATTGGTTCCGCCGAGCCGTGAAGGTCTTCCGCAAATAGGCAGACGCCAAAGCCGCGCAACTGCCCGCTCTCGACCGAGCGCGTCCGGCGTGTTTGAAAGTTGCGATGATCGAGCATGTCCAGCGCGCGATCGAGGAGAAGCTCGAAGTCCTGCTCTTCGAATGTCGTCCCGAGCGGTGACGTCCAAGGCATCGCCGCCGACAAGACGATATTTGCACGGCGGAAGGCGATCGGATCACGCCCGAGCCGCCGCGCGACGATATCCATCAGTCGTTCGCAACAAAACACATTCTCAGGTCGCCCTGCGCCGCGATACGAGCAGGTCGGCGCGGTGTTGGTGACTGCACCGCGCACCGTCACGTGCGCTGAAGGAATCCCATAGACGCCGGTCAGATGCGTGAGCCCATTGCTCACCGGCACCATGGCGCGCGAGGAGGCATAGGCGCCCATATTCATCAAGCGCGTTGCCCTGATCGCCGTGATGCGTTCATCGGCATTGAGAGCCGCATGGATATCGAAGAGATTGTCGCGACCATGACAGTCGCTCGTCAGCGCCTCGCTTCGATCCGCGATCCATTTCACCGGCCGTGCGAGACGGCGCGCGGCTTCGAGGCACAGCACATATTCGGGATAGACGCCGTTCTTCTGACCGAAGCCGCCGCCGGTGTCCGGCGCGACGACGCGCATACGGCTACGCGGAACCCTGAAGATGCGGTCCGCAAGTGCACGCTGCAGGATCTGTACGCGCTGCGTGGATACCTGAAGCGTGAACCCGTCGTCGTCATGAAAGCCTATGCATCCGCGCGTTTCCAACGGGGCGGCATTGATGCGGTTGCTGACGAGGGTGGCCGTGAAATCGTGCGCCGCCTGTGCCAAGCCATTGGCGACCTCCGCCGCGTCTCCCTCTTGATAATCGAATATCGTTGGCGCGCGCCGAGGGTCTGTTGTCGCCGGCAACGTCTCGAAATCGCAGGTGATCGCCTCGGCTGCGTCGCGTGCCTCGGCAAGCGAATCCGCGACGACGAACGCGAGAATATCGCCGACAAACCGCACGCGATCGTGCGCCAAGATGGGTTGTGCAGGCGGATCCCAATCCGCGAAACTATGACCCGGCGGAGGAAGGTCGACTGGGACCGTGTCGAGACCTACCGCGACAAGCATGTCCGCTGTCAGGATCAGCCGTACGCCCGGCATGTCGCGTGCTGTTGTCGCGTCGAGTTGCGTGAACGAGGCATGGGCGTGCGGGGATCGCAACGCCCACCCGTGAACAAGCCCCGGCGGAGCAAGGTCGTCCGTGAAGCAACCGGTGCCGGTGAGGAAACGGAAATCTTCTCGTCGGCGTACAGGCTGGCCGATCAGCGAGACGCGCTCGGTTTTGCTCATGTCGTCGCGAGCGACCACACGACATCCGCCAATACTCGGGCGCCGGCGGCGAGATCCGCAGGCTCTGCCCATTCCTCAGGACTATGACTTACGCCGCCGCGGCAGGGGACGAAGATCATTCCAGTCGGACAGACATAATGCAGCTGGCGTGCATCATGCCCGGCAGCAGAATAGATTTCGATGTTTGGAATGCCGAGTTCATCCGCGGCGCGCGATATCAACGCGCGGATGTCGCCATTGAATGCCAGCGAAAACGAATGCTGGATCTGCTCCAGCACGACATCGCAGGGACCGCGCTCGCTCTCCACGATGCGGCGGATGTCGGAATCGACGCGATCGACGACCGCATTGTCGGGGTGGCGCAGATCGATGGAGAAGTAGGTCTCGGCGGGGACGACCGAAGGCGCGTTCGGCGTCACCTGCAACATGCCGACCGTGAGCTTGATGTCGGGGGGATCGGAGGCCGCCCGATCGATCGCAACGATCATCCGCGCCGCCGCGAGAAGCGCGTCGCGGCGTTCATGCCGCTCGGCGGTGCCGGCATGGGCGGCCGCGCCGCGGACGCGCACGCGATAGCGGCGCGTTCCCTGAATGCCGGTAACAACACCGATCGGAACGGCGGCGCGTTCGAGCAACGGCCCTTGTTCGATATGCGGCTCGACGAAGGCTGCGACAGGAAGGCCGAAAGCGCGATGCGGCACGTCGGCGTCGGCAGCAAGTACAGCGCTGAGGGCGTCGCCGAGGTTCGTTCCGGCTGCGTCGCGGATCGGCGAGACGTCGGTGAGCAACTTCACCTGCGTGTAAAGTTCGGAGCCGGTCATTCCCGGCGAAAAGCGGCATCCTTCCTCGTTCGTCCAGGCAACGACTTCGATCGACCGTCGCGGCGGCCTCCCCGCCTTGCGGATCGCGGCGAGCGCTTCGAGCGCGGCGAGCACGCCGAAACTGCCGTCGAATTTTCCGCCCGTCGGTTGCGAGTCGATGTGCGACCCGCACAGGACAGGCGCGAGGTCCGGCTCCGTCCCCTCCAGACGCAAGAAAAGATTGGCGGCCGCATCGGTGAAGGGCGACAAATCCAAAGCGCGGCCCCATGCGATCACCTGCGCGCGGGCATCGATCTCCGCCGGCGTCAGTGCCTGCCGGTCGACGCCGCCGTCGTCGCGCGCTCCGATTTCCGCGAGTGCCATGAGGCGGTCCCACAAACGCGCACCATCGACGTGCCGCGATGGCGTCACCTCAATCGATCCGCATGATCTGCGAAGGATCGGCGCGCGGATCGCGCGCGCGCCAGGAGCCTGCTTCCACCTGCGCGATGAATTCCGCCACGTGATGGTTGAACAGCGCGGGCTCTTCCAGGTTCAGCGTGTGGCCCGTCTTCGGAAAGACGACAAGCCCACAGGCGGGAATCGTTTTCTTCAAGAAGATGCCGGGCTGTAGGCAATGGTCGTCTTCGTCGCCGACCATCACGAGCACGGGTACTCGAAGGGAACGAAACTCGTTTTCGAGATCGTAGAGCGAGGGCCGCTGCATCTGCACACCGCGCATCGTATTCGCGGCGCCTCGATCCGAATGCTGTGCGAGCCGATCGGCGAATAGCTGCCAGCCGCGCGGATCCTTCTCCTGAAATTGAACCCGCGACGCGCCTTCCGCATAAGTTTTGGCAAAGGTCTTCGCGCCCTGCGTTTCAAAATTGCTGGCGACCTGTGCCGAGACGCCTTTGAAATAGTCTTCATGCGCCTTCTCGGCGCCATAGCCCGCCCCGGCCGCGGTCAGTGAAAGGACGCGATCGGGATAGCGCAAGCCTGCATGCAAAACGGCGAAACCGCCCATCGAAAGGCCGACGAGATTCGCCTTGTCGATCCCCGCGGCCGACATGACGTCGATGATGTCGGCAGCGGCGCGCGCTTGCGAATAAGATGTGACGTCTTCGGGACAGTCGGATGGCGGAAAACCTCGGGCCGCATAGGTCAGGCAGCGATGCCGCCGCGCGAAGAAATTCAATTGCGGCTCCCAGCTCCAATGGTTGCCGCCGAATTCGTGCACGAAAACGATCGGTGCGCCGCTTCCTGCGGTTTCATAGAAGAGTTTGATCTCGTCGCTCGTCGTTGCGAAGGCCATCGGATTTGCTCCTCAGACGACCGACCTACGGGACGCGATGCCACCGTCGACGGTGAAGATCGTTCCCGACGTGTATCCCGAGCGAAACGATGCGAGAAACAGAAAAAGGTCGGTCACTTCGTGGATTCGCGCCGGCCGCTGCAGCGGGTACTTCTCCAAAAGTTCCTCATAGCGGCTCTCGTCGCCGAACGCGTTGGCGGCGAACTTGCGCAGCATATTGTAGATTCGCGTCGTATCGACGGGGCCTGGATTGACGCCGACCACCCTGATATTGTCGTCAAGGCTGCTGCCGCCGAGCGCGCGAGTTATCGCCATTAGCGATGCATTGCCAGCGGCGCCGGCGACATATTGCGGATCGCAGACCTCGCCGCCATTGCCGATATTGTTGATGATCACGCCACCGCCGCGCGCTTTCATGCGAGGATAGACGAGACGGATCATGTCGACATAGCCGAACGCTTTCAGCGCCCAGCCCTCACGCCATTTCTGCGCACTCACATCGAAGAGGGTGCCGCTTGGGATCACGCCGGCGTTGTTGACGAGCACGTCGATATCGCCCGCTTCGTCCACGATCCGTTCGGGCGCGTCGTCGAGCGTCATGTCGATGGCGGTCGTCGTCACAGCGATGCCATGAGCGTCGGTCAGTTCGGTCTTCAGTGTCCCAAGTTTGTCCGCGGAACGCGCGGTCAGATGCAAGGGGCACCCTTCTTCGGCAAATGCGTGTGCGAGCCCTTCGCCGATACCCTGCGAAGCGCCCGTGATGAGCACCTTCTTCCCTGTAAGCTTCAAATCCATCCTTGTGCCGCCCGCCTTCGATTCGTCACATGCTAAAAGAGCTTTGCGCTCTCGTTCATACCGCGCGCCCGCTCGAGAAGTTCGGGAAGAAGCGCGACGAATTCTTCGATCCACGCTTTCGGCACCGATGTCGATACTTTCACAAAGCGATCACCGAATGTCGGCGTGTGATAAGCACCCTGGCGGATCATAATGCGGTGCTCCGCATAAGCGGAAACGAGCGCCTCCGGATGGATGCCGAGCGCATCGCATTCAAGAACGATAAAGTTGCCGTTCGAGGGATAGACCGGCATCACGAGACCGGGGAGACGATCTACGGCCTCTTTGATCAGCGCCTGATTGGTCCGCTGTTCCGCGAGCACGCCGGGAAACCACTCGTCCTTAATCGCAAGGCCGGCGAGGGCGGCGCGTTGGGCGAGAAGGCTCGAGCCGAGATTGTTTGGAGGTGCGGCCGCAAGCCGTTCCGCGAGATCGGGATGCACAATGACGGCGCCAATGCGCAGTCCCGCGAGCCCGAGCCATTTCGAGAAGCTATAGACGGTGATCGTGCGTTCGGGATAGAGCTTCGCGGCCAGATGGTGCGCATGCGCGAAATGCCGGTAGGTGCAGTCCTGAATGAGCCAGGCGCCACTTTCCCGCGCGATAGCGACGATTGCTTCAATCTCTTCCTTCGTGCAAGCGCAGCCGAGCGGGTTGTTGGGATCGACGATGTAGATGACCTTAGTCGCGGGCGTGACGGCCTGCGCCAGTCGCTCGGGTGCGAGGCGGTAGCCATATTCGGGACCGTAGATCGGAATTTGCGTGACAGTCGCGCCGACTGAACGGGCAAAAGCCATCGGCCAATTCCAGGTCGGATCAGTCGTGATGAATTCGTCGCCTGCGCCCAAAAGGACATGGCATACGTGATAGAGCGATGCGACCGCGCCGTCTGACACGAGAGCCGCCTGACCTGGCAGGCCGACATCCGCCACGATGCCGGCGCGCAGCGCCTCAAGCCCAACGGGCGGCGCGTAGATGTGGAATTCTTCTTCCTGAATGCAACGCGTCATCGCATCCAGCACCGCCGGATGCGCCTTCATGTGATTGGTGTTTTGACCAAGCCATTTCAGGTCAGGCGTGTTGACGAGCCGGTCGAAATGCGCGTTTCGGACTTCAAACGTCTTCATTGTTTGTCGCACTGGCTCCTCGGATCAGTGTGCTAGGCGGGTTTTGGCATACAGGCAAGGCTTTTTGGCATGCCAGCTAGCCCTAACTTGCCAAATGCGTCATAAGGGAGCGTGACGCTGAAAATCGCTGAATCGTCTCAGAACCATCTGGCTGTGCCGGCGCGCTCCGGAGAATCGCTTGCGGGCGACATCGCTGGCCGGATGGAGGAGGACATCCTCCGCGGGCACCTGCGCCCCGGACATCGCCTCGACGAACGCGAGTTGTCGGCTCGCTACGGCGTCTCGCGGACACCCGTGCGAGAAGCCTTGCAGCGGCTGTCGGCAAGTGGGCTCGCCATGTCGCGCGGCCGGCAAGGCTTACAGGTTGCCCAACTCTCCGTTGCTGACCTGCTCGACGCGCTCTCTGTCGTCGCGGAGCTGGAAGCGCTTGCGGCCGGTCAGGCCGCGCGTCGGATCACGCCTGCTCAGCGTACCCGCCTCACGACGGCGCACGCCGCTTGCGCTACGGCGATCGAGCGCGCCGACCCGGATGCCTTCTACGACGCCAACATCGTCTTTCACGATGCAGTCGCATCGGCGAGCCACAACAAGGTCCTGCAGGACGAACTGCGTCGCCTCTCGCTGAAAACGGCGCCCTATCGGCGCGCGATCACCTTTCAGCCGGCACGCATGACGGCGTCGCAACCTGAACACGCCGAAGTGCTCGACGCCATTCTCACGAACGATCCCGCCGCAGCCGCGGACCGGATGCGTCGCCATCTATCGATGCTCAGCGGCGGCATTGCGGATTTTCTGCATTTTGTGCGCAATTCCGACCATGTCGGCCTGTTCGCGGACTGATCGCGGCACGAGCTAATGGATCGACCTCTGATCCTGCGGGGCGGTCGGGTGCAGCGCCCGGGTGTGCCTCATCCGGAACGGCTCGATCTCAAGATAGACACAAGCGGGCGCATTACAGAGATCGGTCCATCGTTGCCGGTCGTCGATGCGACTGTCATGGACCTCTCCGGCCGCCTCGTCACGTCCGGCTTGGTGGACATTCACCAGCACCTCGATAAGTCGCGGACGCGACGCGCCGTCGCCAACCCGTCAGCCACACTTGCTGGTGCATCGTCCGGCTATCGCGCCTTCGCCGAAACCGTCACCCGCGACGATATCGTCCGGCGGGCCGAAAAGACCGTCGATGCTTGTAGCGCGCGCGGGACCGTCGCGATCCGCAGCCACACGAACATCGAACCGCAAACGCAGCTGCGCGGGATCGAGGCCATGCTTGAGGTGCGGGCGCGTTGTGCCCGGCGTATGACGATCCAGGTCGTCGCGCATGTGACGTCAGAGGCGACATCGATGTTTGCCGAAGCCAGAGACTGGCTCAAGGCAGCGACAGCGGCTGGCGTCGATGCGGTCGGCGGCGTGCCCGCCACGTCCGATCGGCCGATCGATTTCTTGAAGCTGCTGTTCGAAGCGGCTGAGCGCAGCAGCCTGCCGCTTGATTTGCATCTCGACGAGCACCTCGATCCGAACAATCTGCTGTTTGAAGCCTTGATCGAAATGACGCGCGCGTTCGGCATGCAAGGCCGTGTGACCGCCGGCCATTGCTCTGCGCTAAGCGCCGTCGATGCAGCGCAAGCGGCACGCATCGCCGAGGGATTCGCGAAAACGGGAATTGCGGTGGTCACGCTGCCGGCAGCCAATCTTTTTCTGCAAGGGCGCCAGACATCGCATCTGCCGCCTCGCGGCCTGACAAGGGTCCGCGAACTGATTGCGGCCAGCGTCGACGTCGCTGCGGCCTCCGACAATATCCGCGATCCGTTCGTGCCGACGGGGTCGGGCGACCTTCTTGAGATCGCGCGCTGGACCCTGCTCGCCGGACATTTCGGGCTCGACGATCTCGGCAAAGCGTTCGAGATGGTCTCCGTCATCCCGGCGCGCATCATGGGTCTGAGCGACAGCTGGGGCATTCACGAGGGAGCGCGCGCCGATCTTCTCATCACCGATGCCGGCGATGCCGACGACCTCGTCGAAGGCGGCGCGCTCGACCGCATCGTCATGGTCGCAGGCGAGATCGTCGCGCCGCAGACTCGGTCGGACCTCCCTATAAATCGCGCATAGACGCTGCGACTCGTTCGATGAAGCGGTGGTGCATGCGACCTTCGTTCCGATGTAGATCGTAGAGCGCGAGATAGCGGACGCGTGCGTCGCGAGACACAAACCAGCGCAGATACCGCGTCACGAGTTTGCGCGGCGGATCGCCGATCCACCAGGCATCACGCCGCGAGCGGCCATAGGTCGTGACCGCAATCAACCGACGGATGTGTCCGAGGTTTGGATGCATTCTACCATCGTCTCCGAGCGCGAACGACACGCCGGGGATGAGGACGCGATCCATGAAGCCCTTCAAGATCGCCGGCGGCCCGAAACACCAGACCGGAAAACATAAGACGAGCGCCTGCGCCGCAAAAAGGCGGTCGATATAGCCTTCAACGCCTTCGCGGTTGCGCCCGGTATCGAAATAACGCTTGCGGGATTCGGCATCGAGAACAGGATCGAAGCCCTCTGCATAGAGATCGCACTCGTCAACCTCGTGCCCGGCAGCGACGAGCACGTCAATCATCGCGCGGCGCAGAACGCCGTGAAGACCGTCCTGTAGCGGGTGAGCCGAAACGACAAGGACGCGCATCGATGTCTCTTTCTTGAATTCGCTTCTTTGACTCCGAGCAGCCGCTTCAGTGGCCTGCCTGCCCGCCGAAATCGCAATAATCGACGCCGGTGATCGACGTCATGTGTGCAACGAGACGCTCGGCCGCACGGTCCACCTTTTCGCGCAAGGCATGCTCGTCGTGCAGCAGGAGCCGGCCGTCGCGTACCAGTGGTCGGCCGGCGACCATCGTTAAAGAGGCGCGCGTATCATCTCCGGCCAACAGCAGCCCGGACAAGAGGTCCGCCCGGGCGCCTGCGAAGCCGATACCGCGCATGTCGAATGCCGTGATGTCGGCGCAAAAGCCCGGCGTGATCTGCCCGATATCACTGCGCCCGATCAGGTCCGCTGTAACGCGCGTCGCCATCACGAGCACGTTGTGGGGCGTCAACCACGCGTCGGGCGAAACCTCGCCGCCGCCGTTGCACAACCGGTGAAGCAGAAGGGCGAGCCGCATTTCGCCGAGCATGGAGCCGCTATCGTTGCTGGCGGCGCCGTCGACGCCGACCGCGACGCGCATGCCGCTGACAATCATGTCGTGAATGCGGGGAATGCGCGCGCCGAGACGCAGGATCATGCGCGGGCAATGCGCAACACCGACGCCGCGGTCCGCGAGCAGCGCCATGTCGTCGGAATCGAGACGCGTCGCATGCGCGAGCCAAGTGCGTGTCCCGAGGATGCCGGCGCCATCCAGCACTTCGATCGGTGTGCGTCCGAACCGTTTCCGGCAGAGCGCACGCTCGCGATCTTGCGGGTGGACATGCATGTGTATGCCGACGCCGGCCTCTGCCGCCAGTTTCGCCACAGCCCGCAGAAAACCGAGGTCGTCATAGGTCGGCGTGGTCGGTCCGAGCGCAACGGTCAGCATGGAGCCATCGCTCGCATCGTGATAGCGCTCGATCATGCGGCGCATGTCCGCCAGTACCGGCCCAGGTTCGTCGATGATGCCGCCCGCCCTTGGTCCAAGGCTTTCGCTCAAGACGTGTTCGAGATCGCCCTCGATTGCGGTCATGCTGCCGCGGACGAGATGAAGCCGCAGCCCGGCGTCACGCACGGCGGCGACTTCGGCATCGACATAAGAGGGATCGCATCGCGGCACGAGATAGAAGTGGTCGACCGACGTCGTTGCGCCGGTAAGCAACAGTTCGGACGCGCTCGCCGCCGCGGCCGCGGCGAGATCGTCCGGGCTCATGGCGCTCCACACAGGGTAAAGGACGCGCAGCCAGTCCATGAGTTGACCGCGTTGCGCGCGCGGCAAAGCGCGCGTCAGCGTCTGGAAGAAATGATGATGCGCGTTGACGAAGCCCGGCATTGCGATGGAGCCGGAGAGATCGATCCGCTCATCGAAATCGCCATCGGGCGAATCGTGTTCGCCGAGCGCAGCGATTTTCCCGTTCTCGACGACGATCCACGCATGTTTCAGGACGCTGCGGCGATCGTCGCAGGTGTAGAGCGCGTCGATTTTCTCGATAAGCAGC
This sequence comes from Methylobacteriaceae bacterium, assembly GCA_019242655.1. Taxonomy (GTDB): domain Bacteria; phylum Pseudomonadota; class Alphaproteobacteria; order Rhizobiales; family Beijerinckiaceae; genus JAFASC01. Next base: position 551 of record JAFAVH010000364.1, on the reverse strand, counting down.
CGCATCGTCAGAAACCGAGATATGCGGCTCGGATCGCCGGATCGTCGCGCAAAGTTGCCGCGCTGCCGTCGCGCGTGACGAGGCCGTTCTCGATCACGTAGACGCGGCTCGCGACCGCGAGTGCGAGCGTCGCGTTCTGCTCGACGAGAAGAATGGCGGTTCCCGCTTCATGCACGCGGCGGATTGCAGCCAGCACTTCCTCGATGACCTTCGGCGCAAGGCCGAGCGACGGCTCGTCGAGCATCAGCAGCTTCGGCCGGGCCATCAGAGCGCGCGCGATTGCCACCATCTGCTGCTGGCCGCCCGACATCGTGCCGACATTCTGGCGCTGGCGTTCCTTCAAGATCGGGAACAGCGTGAAGACCTCAGCGAGATTGCCGCCGCTTCGTAGGCCGCCGCTCGCAATCGCACCGAGTTCAAGATGATCGAGCACTGACAGATCGGGCCAGATTTTACGCTCTTCGGGACAATGGGCGATGCCCGCATGGACGATACGGCGCGGCGACTGGTTCGAGATGTCGCGTCCTTCGAATCGGATCGAGCCCGACAGG
>JAFAVH010000169.1 GCA_019242655.1 Methylobacteriaceae bacterium | reverse complement strand
CCTTCGGTCTGCATCAGCGCCTCATATTGCTTGATGAGGCTCGCTTCGGTCTCCGTGAGGATGCGGCGGAAATCGTCTTCATCAAGCGAGGCAAGCTCGACGCGGATCGGCAGACGGCCCTGCAATTCCGGCAGCAAGTCCGAGGGTTTCGACACATGAAACGCGCCGGAGGCGATGCACAGGATGTGGTCGGTCTTCACCGAGCCGTGCTTCGTCGCCACCGTCGTCCCTTCGATGAGCGGCAGAAGATCGCGTTGTACGCCCTCACGTGAGACATCCGCGCCGGAGCGCGCGCCTTTCGCGCAAATCTTGTCGATTTCGTCGAGAAACACGATGCCGTTATTCTCGACATCGCGGATCGCCTCCTGGACGACCTGCTCCTGATCCATGAGCTTTTCGGATTCTTCGGCGACAACCGGCTCGTAGGCGTCCTTTACCAGCGTCTTGCGCACCTTGGTGCGCGCGCCAAACGATTTTGAGAAGAGATCGTTGATGTTGATCGCGCCGATCGATGCGCCGGGCATATTCGGCAATTCGAACATCGGCATCGACGGATTCGATTGTGCGACCTCGATCTCGATTTCCTTGTCGTCGAGCTCCCCGGAACGAAGCTTCTTGCGGAACGAATCGCGCGTCGCCGGCGAAGAGTTCGTACCGACAAGCGCCGTCAAAACCCGCTCTTCCGCCGCCAATTGTGCGCGCGCCTGCACGTCCTTGCGGCCGCGTTCTTTCACCAGCGTGATGCCGACTTCCAGGAGAACGCGCACGATTTGGTCGACGTCGCGTCCGACATAACCCACTTCGGTGAACTTCGTCGCCTCGACTTTGAGGAACGGCGCGTTGGCGAGTCTGGCGAGCCGGCGCGAAATCTCGGTCTTGCCGCAACCGGTCGGCCCAATCATGAGAATGTTCTTCGGCAGCACTTCTTCACGCATTGCGCCTTCGAGCTTCAGGCGCCGCCAGCGATTACGCAAAGCCACCGCCACCGCGCGTTTCGCGTCGTTCTGTCCGACGATGTAGCGGTCGAGTTCGGAAACGATCTCGCGCGGAGAAAAATCAGCCATGACCTTCCTGAAGGGAATGAGCGTGTCGCAACGTCGCTTGTTGCAGCATCACTTCGAGTCGATTGCTTCAACGACGATGTTGCGATTGGTGTAGACGCAAATATCGGCGGCGATTTCGAGCGAACGCCGCGCGATCGCCTCGGCATCGAGGTCCGTCGGCAGGAGCGCGCGGGCGGCGGCGAGCGCGTAATTGCCGCCGGAGCCGATCGCCATCGCGCTGCCTTCCGGCGTCGCTTCCGGCTCAAGCACGTCGCCAGTGCCGGTCAGCACTAGGGCGGCCTCTGGATCGGCGACGAGCATCATCGCTTCCAGCCGCCGCAGATAGCGGTCGGTGCGCCAGTCCTTGGCGAGCTCGACGCACGCCCGCAGGAGCTGCGAGGGGTATTGCTCGAGCTTTGCTTCGAGCCGCTCGAAGAGGGCGAAGGCGTCGGCGGTGGCGCCGGCAAATCCGGCGATCACACCGCCCTTCCCCAGCCGGCGGACCTTCTTGGCGTTGCCCTTGATGATCGTCTGGCCGAGGCTGACCTGGCCGTCGCCGCCGATGACCGTGCGCCCGCCCTTGCGGACGAGCACGATCGTGGTCGCGTGCCATTGATCGAGCCATGCGTCCTGCGGACGCGCGCCATTCTGCATGAAAATACCGGAGCTCCCCTCGCCGAGCCGATCTATGGCCCGGGCGGGATGGTTGCAAGATCACCATAACCTGCCCCGAGGGTGGTCAATAGGCGGGCGGCTTGATAGAAGCCGCGCTCGTTTTCCCGAGCTGAATGAGCCGCATGCGCCGCGCTACCATTACGCGCAAGACCAAGGAGACCGAGATCACGGTCAGCGTCGCTCTCGACGGTGCCGGGACCGCGCGCGTTTCGACGGGCGTCGGCTTCTTCGATCACATGCTCGAACAGGTCGCGCGGCATTCAGGCATCGACCTCAAAATCGCGGCCAAGGGTGACCTTCATATCGATATGCATCACACGGTCGAGGATACCGGCATCGCGCTTGGGCAGGCGCTCCGGCAGGCGCTCGGCGAGCGCAAGGGCATCGGCCGCTATGGCAACGTACATCTGCCGATGGACGAGACGCTGACCCGCGTCGCGCTCGATGTCTCGGGGCGGCCGTTCCTCGTCTTCAAGGCCGACTTTCCGGCACCGAAAATTGGCGAGTTCGACACCGAGCTCGTGCGCGAATTCTTTCAGGCGTTCGCGATGAATGCCGGCATCACTTTGCATGTCGAGACCCTGTACGGCGCAAATAGCCACCACATCGCCGAATCCTGTTTCAAGGGGTTGGCCCGGGCACTGCGTGTCGCGATTGCGATCGACGAGCGGCGGAAAAACGAGATCCCCTCGACAAAGGGATCGCTGTGATGGGTGTGGGAACGCGGGCATGAGCATCTACGCCGTTCACGCGCCTGCAAACGCACGCGACGATGTTGCGAGTGCCGCGGATCGCTGCTCGTTCGTGCGCGACAGCTTTTCATGGGGCGCATTCTTCTTCGCGCCGCTCTGGCTCTTGCGCCATCGGCTCTGGATTGCGTTTCTCGGCTGGCTCGCGGCCGTGTTGCTGCTTTGGGCGGGCGCCTATTGGCTGGGCCTGTCAAGCTTCACGATATTTTGCGCCTATGTCGCGATCGCCATCTTTGTCGGGCTCGAAGCGGGCATGCTGCGCAGCGCCGCGTTGCACCGGCGAGGCCTTGATGTCGCTGATATCGTTGCCGCGGAATCACGCGATCATGCCGAACGCGTTTTCTACGAGCGCTGGCTCCCAGGTATCAGCGCGGCCCGCCAACAAAACGGACCGCTGTTTCGGCCTGTGACACCGCCGCCTGCAGTCGCAAGTGAGCGCATCATTGCCACGTTCCCTGACGCGGAGGCATGATGAGTGTCGCCATCGTCGATTATGGCTCTGGCAATCTGCACTCCGCGCACAAGGCGCTTGAACGTGCCGCGCGCGAAATCGGCAACGGCATGGATATCCGCCTAACCCGCGATCCGGATGACCTGCGCGACGCCGAACGTATCGTGCTGCCGGGCGTCGGCGCTTTTGCCGATTGCCGCCGTGGTCTCGACGCGGTCGACGGCATGGTCGAGGAGCTAAACAAAGCAGTCCTCCAAGACGGCAAGCCGTTTCTCGGCATTTGCGTCGGCATGCAGCTCATGGCGACACGCGGCCTTGAACATCAAGAGACGGAAGGCCTCGGCTGGATTCCGGGCGACGTCGTCGCGATCGAGCCTGACGACCCAAGCCTGAAAATCCCGCATATGGGCTGGAACACACTTGAGGTGCAGCGCGATCACAAGCTGCTCGAAGGCATCCCGACCGGCGAGAACGGGCTGCACGCCTATTTCGTGCATTCCTTTCATCTTAAGCCCACCTCGCCCGATCTGATGATTGCAGAAACCGATCACGGCGGCGCGCTGACGGCGGTTGTCGGCCGCGACAATCTTGTCGGAACGCAATTTCATCCGGAGAAAAGCCAGACGCTCGGGCTTGCGCTCCTGCGCAATTTTCTGCGTTGGCGTCCATGATCCTCTTTCCGGCAATCGATCTCAAAGACGGCCGCTGCGTGCGTCTCGTGCAAGGCGACATGACGCAGGCGACGGTCTTCAACGATAAGCCGGCTGAACAGGCGCTGACCTTCGAGCGGCAGGGTTTCGAATACCTGCATCTCGTCGACCTCGACGGGGCGTTTGCCGGCAAGCCAGTCAATGCCGATGCCGTGAAGGAGATCCTCGACGCGGTTTCCATCCCCATCCAGCTCGGCGGCGGCATCCGCGATCTCCGCACGGTCGAGCGCTGGCTCGAGAAGGGGGTCGAGCGTGTCGTCATCGGTACGGCTGCGGTGCGAGATCCCGATCTTGTGCGTGAAGCTGCGCGGCTTTATCCCGGACGCATTGCGATCGGGATAGACGCGCGCGACGGCCTGGTTGCCATCGAGGGCTGGGCGCAGACAGCGCAAATGTCGTCCCTCGATCTTGCCCGCCGGTTTGAAGATGCCGGAGTGGCGGCAATTGTTTACACCGACATTTCGCGCGATGGCGTGATGAAGGGGCTGAACATTCAGGCAACGCTCGCACTCGCCAAAGCAATCTCGATCGCTGTCATCGCGTCAGGTGGTCTTGCGTCACTCGCCGATATCGAGCGCTTGCTTCAACCCGATTGCGCGCGGCTGGCCGGTGCAATCACCGGCCGCGCGCTTTATGATGGACGGCTCGACGCAACTGAGGCGTTGGCGCTGATCAAGAACCGCGCCCATGCTTAAGTCGCGTGTCATTCCTTGTCTCGACGTAAAGGACGGACGCGTTGTCAAGGGCGTGAACTTCGTCGACCTGCGCGATGCCGGCGATCCCGTTGAAAGCGCGATCGCCTATGACTCCGCTGGCGCCGATGAGCTGTGTTTCCTCGACATCACCGCAAGTCACGAAAAGCGCGGCACGATTTTGGACGTGGTGCGGCGCACCGCCGAAGCGTGCTTTATGCCGCTCACCGTCGGCGGCGGCGTGCGCTCGCTCGAAGATATCCGCCAGCTTTTGCTGGCCGGGGCCGACAAAATCTCGATCAATTCTGCAGCGGTCGCCGACCGCAAAATCGTCAGCGACGGCGCTGAAAAATTCGGTAGCCAATGCATCGTGGTTGCCATCGACGCCAAGAATGTCGCGCCAGATGAATGGGAGATTTTCACCCATGGCGGCCGCAATTCGACCGGGATCGACGCGGTCGATTACGCGAAGGACGTTGTTGCGCGCGGCGCCGGCGAAATCCTGTTGACCTCGATGGATCGCGACGGCACCGGCAAGGGATTCGACATCGATCTCACGCGCGCGATTTCGGATGCTGTGCACGTCCCCGTCATCGCATCTGGCGGCGTCGGAACGCTCGACCATCTCGTCGAGGGCGTCCGCGACGGCCATGCCGCCGCCGTCCTCGCCGCCTCGATTTTCCATTTCGGCACGTACACGATCGCCGAGGCCAAGACCCATATGCGCCGCGCCGGCCTACACGTGCGCAATCCCGCCGAGGCCGACCGATGAGCCGTTTCAGCCTGGAAGACCTCGCTGCGATCGTCGCCGCACGCGCCGGCTCGACCGCCGAGCAGTCCTACACCAAGTCGCTGCTCGAGGCCGGCCCGGGTCGAGCCGCAAAAAAATTCGGCGAGGAGGCGGTCGAAACGGTGATCGCCGCAATCGACAACGATCGGACCGCGCTGATCAAGGAAAGCGCCGACGTCCTCTACCACCTTATTGTCTTGCTCACGGCGCGAAATATCTCCGTGGACGAGGTGATGGCGGAGCTGAAAGACCGCACCAGCCAGTCCGGACACGCCGAGAAGGCCGCACGTGGTGCTTGAGACGCAGGCAAGGGGCGCATGAACGAGATTGCACCCGCAGTCCGGGAGGCAACGCTTTCGCCGTATCGCCGCTTCACCCGCGCCGAATGGGCGCGGTTGCGCGCCGACACGCCGCTGACATTGACCGTCGACGATCTGACAAAGCTGCAATCGATCAACGATCCGATCTCGGTCGAGGAGGTGATCGCAATTTACCTGCCGCTGTCGCGCCTGCTTGCGCTTTATGTTGCGGCAACTCAAGGGCTGTTCAAAGCAACACAGCGTTTTCTCGGCGGCGAGGATGGCGGCAAGATGCCCTACATTATCGGGATTGCCGGCTCCGTCGCCGTCGGGAAGTCGACGACCGCACGCGTGTTGCAGGCCCTGCTATCGCGCTGGCCGAACACGCCGAAAGTCGATCTCGTCACGACCGACGGCTTTCTCCTGCCGAACGCCGCGCTCGAACGCGAAGGGCTGATGGAGAAGAAAGGCTTTCCGGAGAGCTATGACCAGGGCGCGCTCATTCGCTTCCTGTGGCAGGTGAAAGCGGGCGAGCGCAACGTCAAAGCGCCGCTTTATTCGCATCTTACTTACGACATTGTGCCGGATGAATTTGTCGCGGTCGATCGGCCCGACATTTTGATTTTCGAGGGGATCAACGTGCTTTTGCCGAGCCGGCCGGGCAAAGGCGGCAGGGACGTTTCTTTCGTTTCCGATTTTTTCGATTTCTCCATCTATCTCGATGCAGCGGAGGAAGCGCTGCAGCGCTGGTATGTCTCGCGCTTCATGCGGCTACGCCAGACGGCTTTCCGTGATCCGCGCTCTTACTTTCGCAAATACGCCGACCTCTCGGACCGCGATGCGGAACAGAAGGCACTCGGCATCTGGACGCGCACCAATCTGCGGAACTTGCACGAAAACATCCTTCCGACGCGCCCGCGCGCAAGCCTGGTTTTGACCAAAGGCATTACGCACAGGATAGAGGAAGTGGCGTTGCGCAAGCTGTAAGTTGTTGGCCGGGGTTGCGGCGGCAAGGCACGGCCACTATGGTCTGCCGCGCCGCGCGGGCTCTCTCCCGCGCCACGCGATGGGGCGTCGCCAAGCGGTAAGGCAGCGGATTTTGATTCCGCCATACGGAGGTTCGAATCCTCCCGCCCCAGCGACCCAGTCCCGGCAATTGCGCGTGTCCGAGTCTCCTGACTAAGGTCCGAATTTCGGGGCATTTGCGCATAGATTTCTGCGGGAAAGCAGAAATCCCACATTCTAGGCCACCTCGGCCCGATAACTGGGCCTCAGTCTCCGGGTCGCGAATTCAGAATGTCCAGAGTTCTAAGCCTGCGGCGCTCACCATGCCCGCCCTGCCAGCGCGTGCGCTCGAACATTTTAGTTGAGCGGTCGATATTAAACTCGATAATCTGCTCAAGCATAGCACCGACAGCCTGATAAGCCCAAGGCCTTGCCACTGTGCTGCACATCGTTCATCTAGGAGGCAGCCGATAGGATCCCAATTCCGTCGCTCCGGGCAATTGGACCCAGCAAGACTGGTAACCGAACAATTTTTAGCGCCTGGTCATTACACCTGCCGCCCCGGCCGCAGCTCCAGCCTTGATTTTAGAATCGGCGTTTTTCAACGCTCTGCGTGATGGTGTTAGCAAGATCGCAGGATTGAGCATTGATCGTGTCTGCAGCAGCCGGACACGCCGCCGACACTGCTGACCCTGAGATGGGGCATCCCTATCGCGAGCGATGGATATATCGCCTTCTCGAGGGCACGATCTGCTGCGCCAGAGTGCCAAGAAAGCAGGGCAAGATAATCGGTGGCACTAGCCGGTTGAATACTGTTTCTCGGATCGGAACTCGCCTGCGATCCAGGAATGTTGTAGGTTGGTATTATGGGACAGTTACGAATGGATCACTTCGATCTGGGTCGCCACACGAGGGTGATCTCGACGAGATCGCCGGAAGCTCAACGTTGGTTCGATTTGGGATTGAATTGGTGTTTCGGTTTCAACAAGGATGAAGGCGTTCGGTGTTTCCAAACGGCTCTGGAGTACGATCCTCAATGCGCCATGCTGTATTGGGGAATCGCGTTCGGCTCTGGTCCCTTTTATAATCTCACGTGGCGCGAGCATGGTGAGCAGGAAGCAAGTCTTGCGACTAAGGCGATGTACGAGAATGTGCAGCTTGCCCTCTCGTTTTCCAGCCGTTCGACCGAACTCGAAGCACAGCTGATCGAGGCGCTGGCGCGTCGAGCGCCGAAGCCTCATGCGGTTCCTCCGGAAGAGTTCGATCTCTGGGACAATGAATACGCGGCGGAGATGCGTCGCGTTTTCTACAACTATCCAGACGATCATGACGTGATGGCACTGTTGGTCGACGCTTTGATCACGCGAACGCCAAGACGCCTATGGAACGTCAAGACGGGAAGGCCGGCGAGAAATTCCGACGCTATCGAGGCGCATGAATTATGTGAGCGCTCCATAGCAATGGCTAACAAGTCCGGTACGCGACAACATCCGGGAATCGTGCACCTGCACATTCATGTCCTTGAAATGTCGAACGAGCCGGAACGGGCTATGGACTCAGCCGACGCCCTGGCAACGCTCGCTCCCGATGCCGGCCACCTCAATCATATGCCTGGACACATCTACGTTTTGTGCGGCGATTATGAGAGGGCAAGACGCGCGAGTCAGAAAGCGATCAAAGCTAACGACAAGTTCCTTAGCTATGCCGGCCCCTTCACGCTCTACACCATTGCTTGCGCACATGATCTTCACTTGATGATGCATACCTGCATGTTTCTCGGCAAGTACAGCGATGCGATCGCAGCCGCGACAAAAATGTGCAGTATTCTCACTAAGGAGGTTCTGAGCGTCACGAATCGTCCAAAGTTCTCGATGAGCCTCGAGGCCTACTATTCGATGAAAATGCATGTTTTGGTGCGATTCGGAAAATGGCGGGAGATTATCGACGAATCATTGCCGGACGATCCGCAATTATATCTCGTCACGACCGTCATGCATCACTACGCAAAGTGCATTGCACATGCGTCGATGAAGAACACTCCCGAGGCTGAAATCGAGCGTAAAAAATTCTATGCAAGCCGCGGCCGTATTCCCGCCCGGCATCGATTCTTTAACAATCCTGCTCACGACATCCTGGCGGTCGGTGAGAAGATGCTTGAGGGCGAGCTGGAATATCACAAAGGCAATTACGACGATGCCTTTGCCCATTTACGACAGAGCGTCGTCCTGGACGATAATCTTGAATATATCGAGCCCTGGGCGTGGATGCATCCGCCGCGCCACGCGCTAGCCGCTCTGTTGATGGAGCAAGGCCATTTTCAAGAAGCCGAAGCGATCTATCGAGACGATTTGGGGATGAGCGCCAAAATTCAGCGATGCGCGCAGCACCCCGCTAATGTTTGGGCACTCCACGGTCTGGTCGAGTGCCTTCAGCACCGCGGCGAAAAGCAAGAGATAGCCGAACTCAGCGCGAAGCTTGCCGACGCCCTCAAAGCGGCCGACGTTCCGATCACCTCATCCTGCATGTGCCGGACGAAGGTCATGCCGAGAGATAGCTGCTGCGCGGACCGATCGGCCAACGAAATCGTCGGAGCGGTCGTCGCAAGTCAACTATAGAATAGGCGAAGCGGCTCGCTCGCTTCTATGCAATCTCGGGATAGCCGAGTTCGGCGGCCTCGCGCTCGTACCCGGCGAGGCGTTCGTAGGCCGCTACGTCTGGAACCGCGAGGCCGACCAGATTCAGATCTTTTCGGACGCTCGTAGTCTCTCCATCAGTCATCATCTCAATCAAGGACTCGCGAAGCGCCTCTACTTCCGATTCCGGTGTTCGCACCGATGTGACGAAGGGTAGGCTCGGACTCGAGACCGTTTGCGCCAGTACGCGAAAATCACGCGCCGCATCGGGTCGGCATTTCACTAGAAAGCCCCATGTGACATTGTCGATCGAGCAAATATCGATCGTTCGATCTTTTAGCCGCGCGAGGCTGTCGAGGTGTCCGCCGGTAATGACGACCGACGAAAAGAAGTTTCTACCTTGGGCGATACGGGCCAGCGACAAACGCGGAAGATTCATGCCCGAGTTCGACAGTAAGCTGTTGCAGCCAAAAATCTTTGCTCGCATCTGCTCAAGCTCATTCTCAGGCGCATCCGCGCGCACCATGAAAAATCCGCAGTGATCGGGTCCGCTGCAACCGGGAAAATCGTAGCACGGCGTGGCTAGCATGCGTCCCTGATGCCGGAATTTCTTGAACAGCGGATACCCGCAAATCTGCGTGAAGAAGATTTCAGGGCCGATGGAGTCCGGAACCGGACGCCTGTTTCGATCAAAGGTCACGTCCGCGACGTCAAAGCCTTTGGCTGCGACGCGCCTGTGCAGATGAGACCAAAACGCCGCGACAGCCGCTTGCGTTTCGGGAAAGACATACATGGGAAGGCTTGCAGTTCGCATACTTCAGTTCTCGGTTATGATGTGTCCGGACGAGGCGCCCGTGGACAAAGGCAGATCGCGGATTTCAGACGTCGTGTTGCTTGCCTGCGGCCCCAAAAAATTGATCTTGAGGCGAGGTACTGCCGCCATCAGGGCGCGTCCATACTCTGTTTTTGGCGAAGCGAGCACCTCGTTGGTCAAGCCTTCTTCCATAACCTTCCCGTGACGCATTACAATCACCCGCTCACACATCAGTCTCACAACCTCGATATCGTGACTTATGAAAAGATAGGCGAGCCCGAGCTGCGCTCTGAGGCGGTGCAGCAGCTTGAGGATGGCAGCCTGTACGGATACGTCGAGCGCCGCCGTTGGCTCGTCGAGAATAAGAAGGCTCGGCTCAGAAGCAAGTGCACGCGCAATACCGACGCGCGCTTTCTGCCCGCCCGAGAGCTGATGGGGATAGCGACCGAGAAGCTCGGAGTTGAGCGAAACACTTGCCGCGAGAGCTAGGACGCGTTCGGATACATCCTTGAGGCCGACGAGTTGCCGCAGCGGATCGGCAATCGCAGCGAATGCCGTGAAATGTGGAGTGAGGTTTTCGCCCGAGTCTTGAAAAACGTGCTGAATCCTTCGCCGTTCAAGACGATGCACGAATTGGCTGGGCGTGATCGCCGCAATGTCGATGTCGTCAAAGAAGATCCGGCCGCTTGTCGGCTCGATCAAGCGCGAGATCATGCGGGCGAGCGTGCTCTTTCCCGAACCGCTTTCGCCGACGATGCCGAGGCTTGCACCACGCGCCAGATCGAAGCTGATCTCGTCTACGGCAAGCAGCGGAGAAGTCTTCCGGCCGCGGCTTTGATAAGTCTTGGTGAGGCGGGAAACCTTCAGCACAGCGGATGCCTGCAAGCAACAAGATGATCGTGCACGCGGGGCATCAGCGGCGGCGGCGACTCGTCGCAATCGGCCGCGTGTCGGCTGCAACGTCGGGCAAAGCGGCAAGCTGGAAGCGAACCGATAAGATCCGGAAGCAGCCCCGGGACGGTTACAAGGTCGCCCGCGCTGCGGGCGTATTGAGGAATTGCGGCAAGCAGTTGAGCTGCGTAGGGATGCATCGGAGCTGCAATGAGCGATGCGACTGGCGCGCTCTCGACGATCTGTCCGGCATGCATGACAACGATGCGATCGCAATGCGCCGCCGCGAGCGCCAGATTGTGCGTGACAAGCAAGGTTGCCATGCCGAGCCGGGCAGAGAGGTCGTCGATAAGCGCCATGACGGCGGCTTCGGTGGTGACGTCAAGGCCGGTAGTCGGCTCATCGGCGATGAGAAGTTCTGGATCACATCCGAGCGCCAACGCGATGCCGACGCGCTGGCACTGCCCGCCGGACAGCTCGAAGGGATAGTGGTTTACTCGTTCAGGGTCTATCCGGACGCTCTCAAGCAGCGCCCGCACTTTATCTTTTCCGGCGACATCGGCAAGCTGACGTCCAATGGTCCGAATGGGATTGAGACTGGCGCGCGGGCTTTGGAATATCTGCGCGATGGACGCCCGGGTTGTCCGACGCTCGCGAATTGGACCGATCGGCCGGCCTTGCCACAAGATGCTTCCCTCGACGATCCGAGCGGCGGAGTCGAGCAGACCGCTGATTGCGTAGGAGAGAACCGACTTGCCGGAACCGCTCTCGCCGACAAGGCCGACGATTTCACCTGGCGCGATTTCCAAGCTGACGCGATCCAGAGCTTGAACTGTTCCGCGACGGGTCGAAAAATGCACAGTAAGACGGTTTACCGCGAGCACGTTTATCGACGCTCCCGGGCATCGATGATATCGCGCATTCCGTCGCCGAGCAGATTGAGCGAAAGCACGACGAGCACCAAAGCCACGCCCGGGAACAACGCTACCCACCATTCGCCAGTGATGATGAAGCTTGCGCCTTCCGCCACCATGATTCCCCATTCTGGAACCGGCGGCCGAATACCAAGTCCGATAAACGACAAGCCGGCTGCGTTCAGCATTGCCCAGCCCATGGTAAGCGTCATTTGAACGACGAGCTGAGGTAATGCGGTTGGAAAGAGATGAACCGCCAAGATACGGAAAGGTCCGTTGCCGGAAACGCGCGCGGCTTCGACAAAGCCGGATTCGCGCCGCTGGTTCATTTCGGTCCTGACGGTACGTGCATAGAAGGGTACGT
>JAFAVH010000098.1 GCA_019242655.1 Methylobacteriaceae bacterium | reverse complement strand
GCGCAAGCGACCGGAATCCGCAAGCGCGGACATGATGTCACCGTACTATTGCTCCTCAACGCCTATCACGAGCCGGTCGAATTCACCCTGCCCGCGGGACAGGGCGGGTCGGCATGGGATCGTCTCGTCGATACGAACGAGCCCGAGGCGGAGCGGGCGCGCTTCGCGTTCAAGAAAAAGTACCTCGTCACCGGCCGCTCACTTGTGCTCTTCCAGTTGCGGCCCGATAAGAAGAAGTTCTGAAACCACTGATCAGGTTTGGATGACCTCGACGGCCCTGCTTGTCGTCAACACGAAAAGCCGGTCAGGGGAACGGCTTTGCGCGAATTTGGGCGATCTGCTTCACGCGCGCGGTATCGATCCCTTGCATGCGCAATGCGAAAGCCGCGACGCGCTGCCGCAAGCGATACTCGATAATGCCGGCAAGATCGATTGCGTCGTGATCGCCGGTGGCGACGGTACGTTGAACGCTGCCGCGCCGGGCCTGTTGAGAACCGGATTGCCCCTTGGCATCGTTCCGGCGGGAACGGCCAACGATCTTGCCCGCACGCTCGGCATTCCGGACGATCCTGCCGGCGCCCTCGACCTCATCGCACAAGGCCAGGAACGCCGTATCGATGTCGGCCGCGTCAACGATCAGCTGTTCTTCAACGTTGCAAGCATCGGGCTCAGCGTCGCGCTGGCGCATGCGATGTCGCCGGAGACTAAGCGGCGTTTCGGCCGGTTGAGCTACTCGCTTGCCGCGTTGCGCGTCATCTCGCGGGCGCGTCCGTTCTCCGCCGTGATCGCGAGCGAGGGTGACGTCGCGCGCGTGAAGACGTTTCAGGTGGCCGTCGGCAACGGCCGCTACTACGGCGGCGGCAATGCCGTGGAAAAATCGGCAGAGATCGACGACGGCAGCCTCGATCTCTACAGCCTCGAAATGGACAAGGTCTGGAAGCTTGCCTGGATGGCGCCCTCCTTTCGCGCCGGCGAGCACGGCGCGTTTCGAGAAGTGCGCGCCGTGAGTGGCCGCACCTTCGAGATTCACACATCGCGCCCGCGGCGGGTGAATGCCGACGGTGAAATCCTGACGACCACGCCGGCGAAATTTTCTATCGTGCCGAAGGCGATCCGCGTGTTCGCGCCCGCCCCGGTGGCGCCCTAACGTCGCGCGGAACTCAGCCTTCCGGCCCCGAGTTTTTGCGGGAGGCAAAAGGCACTCTGGGAGGCCAAGATGCAAAGCTCCGCCGCGTCCACCACGCCACGACAGGAAACGCACAGCCTCATCGCCAGCGATAAGGTCGAAGGCACGAAGGTCCGGCGTCCAAACGGCGACACGCTCGGCGAAATCATGCGCGTGATGATCGACAAAAGGACGGGCCAAGTCGCCTATGCCGTGATGAGCTTCGGCGGCTTCCTTGGGATTGGAGCGGACTTCTATCCTCTGCCCTGGGATCGGCTGACCTACAATCCCAAGCTCGACGCCTATGAACTCGATGTCACCGACGAGCAGCTGCGCAAGGCGCCCAAATTCGCCAAAGGATCGGCCGGCGACTGGTCGGCCGATGAAGGCCAACGCATCCGCGATTATTACAATCTGCCGATGAGCGGAATGTAACTGGTTCGATCAGAAGCCCGGCTTCGGCGGATTGGTCGGGTTCGGCACAGGCGCGCCGGGATCGATCACGTCGGGATCGCGCAATGGCGGGACTGGTTCGTCGCCGGGCGCATCGATGGGATAGGGCGAGGGATCCGGATCGGGAATGACAGAGGGCGACGGCGGCGGCACCTCACCACCCGGATTGGGTGTTTGCCCCGGATTCGACGGTTGACCTGGATTGGGTGTTTGACCTGGCATAAGCGGCCTCATGTGACGAATGCAGGTGACGGGCCGCGCCGAATGCAGTTCCGCGACGAGGCCCTATTCCTCGTCCGGCTGGTGTCTCTCACGCAAGCAGGCGCGCGCTATTTCAGCCGGCCGCTGGCGCTCCTCGGTTTGCAGCCGGTTTGCGATCGCGCGGGCCCACAATCCCTCTTCGCGAAGCCCGTCGGCGAGGCAGGTGCAAACCGCGCTGCATGTCGGACGCGCCTGTCCGGCGCGCTCGCATTGCCTTTGGCAGGCGGCAAAGAATCGCGCCTCGGCGGAGGCGCCTTGCGGCGGCGCGACTGCCGCTAGGAGGGCAACCAGACCGAAGAAAATCGGCTGATGCAGGAGATAGATTGCAAGACTGTGCCGGCCGCCGAACACAATGCCGCGTGAAAGCAAATTCCGCGGCTGCCAGCGCGCCAGGAATTCGCGTAAAGCGAAGCGGTCGCCGATTTTCATCAGCGCGACACCGCATAGAAGCACGCCGAGCCAGGGCAGGATCGGGCGATAGTCGTTGGTGCGCGGTTCGAAGGTCGAAAGGCCCGTCCACCACCACATCGGCGCATCGAATGTCGGCGAGACGAAGAGGCGCGGCGCGGCGATGGCAAGGACCGCGACGAACGCCGCCGCCCACCATGGCAAGAACAGGAACGGCAACGCGATCAGACAAGCAAGCGCGATGCAATGCAGGATGCCGAAGAAGACGAAGCCTTCGGGAATGAAGACATAGGTCGCAAGACTGACCGCCGCCGCTGCAGCAACAATGACAGCGACGTGGCGCCAATATGCGCGCGCGCGAAAATCCGGCGCGTGCGCGAGCACCAAACTTGCGCCGGCAAGGCCGAGAAAGGTCGAGCCGATCGTATCGCCGAAAATTTTGAAGGCGCGTTCGAAGACGATCTGCGAATCGATATATCCGAAATAAGAAAGGTCCCACGTCAGATGAAAGACGAACATCGCCAGGAGCGCCGCACCGCGTACCGCGTCGATGAGCGGAATGCGGCCGGCGCGCCCAGGGCGCAGAACATCCGGTTTCGGCACGCTTTTATGTGGGTGCCGACGCCGTCGAACCGAAATGGCTGAAAATCATGTCGGGCGCGCTGAGATTATGGCGCGACTGCGCGCGGCGCCCTGCCCAAAGCTCGGTCACGGCAGGCGCGCCGGAAAAACTCATGACCGACGCTTCGTCCCACGCAGACGTCCCCGCGGCGCGCCAAGCAACATGCGCCACATCCGCCATGCGCTCGCTCGTATACATGGAACGCAACGAGGCGAACGCCCGCTTGTCCGGCATGGAGTCCGAATAGGTGACATCGAGCTTAATCTCGCTCTGGTCGATTCCCGCAAACGCGAGCCGCGCCGATCCGCCGCGCACGAATGCAAGATCGAAGCTCAATGTGTTTGGATCGAACGCAACCTCCTTGAAGGCGACGAGCGGCCGTTCCTGAATTTCCACAGGCCCGATCAGGAACGACGAGCCATACGCCGTCCAGCCCAGATTGCCGAAGGGCAAAGGCCGTGCGCGCCAATAGCCGTCGCGCGGATAGAAGACGAGCACTTCGGCGGGCGCGCCGCGATATTTCATCCACAGCTGGACGAGATGCAAGCCGCGTTCGAGACGATCACCGATGCGCACGGGGACGTCTTGCGCGCGCCAAAAGCTTGGATAAGTCCATCCGACAAGCCAGAAATCCGGACTCGACCAGATTCGCGCCTCACGCTCCGGACTCGGAAACGATGCGTCGCCAGAGATGTCGCACGACGTCCAATCCGGCTCGGCGCGATCGAGGCCGACGGAGCCAATGTAGGCCGGATGCACCGCACGCACGCGCATGCGGCGAACGTCCGGGGAGAGGAAGTCGATCTGAACATTATCCTTTTCGGCGCAAACTTCCGGTTCGCTGTGATTCCTCACGACGACGGCAAATTCTTCGCTATTCGCAAGCGCGCGACGCGTCGAAATAAACGGGCTCAGTCCCAATCCAGCAGCAAAAGTGCGACGCGTTAGATTCACTTCGATCTCCAAGCGGTTTCTCGCAACTAAGATCATGCGGAGCGCCAAAAGAATAGAGTTTTCTGTTATTCGCGCTTAACATGGGCATTGGCGGACGTCAGTTACTCCACCCGCACCGTCACTGAATCGGTGGCGCCTTTGGCGTCGATCACGGAGACCTGCGCGAAGCCCGCGCCGTCGGCAGCCCAGTTCGCTTGCCGGCGCAGATCAGGCGCGCCGAGCGGCGCGCCATTGACGATCCAGGTCAGCGGGGGGACCCCGCCCTGCGCTTTGAGCGCAAGCGCACTCGCGTCGGACCGCGTGAGGCCGAGATCGACGCGCGCGCCGTTCGGCGGAAAGGCAATGCGCAACGGCGCGCTATTCGCAGACGCCAACACTTTCGGCGCATCCTGGCGCAGATGCCTGAGCGGCGGCGGCAATGCCGACGAACGTGCGACAAGCGCATCGCGCGGTTTCGGCGGGAGCTCGGGATCGATGCCGATCCGCGCGAAGGCATCGAACAAGATCGGTGCTGCGACGAAACGCCCGACAAGGCCAGGAACGGACGCATTGTCCGGCCGCCCTGCCCACACCGCGATCGTGTGACGGCGATCGTAACCGACCGCAATCGCGTCGCGATAGCCGTAGGAGGTGCCGGTCTTGTAAGCGATGCGCCCGGCTGGCGCGTTCTGCGGCGGCGGCGCGCCACGCAGGATGTCGCCGACATACCAGGCGGCGAGAGGCTCGGCGATCGGACGGCGCGCGCTCTTCGGCGCGAGGCCCGCCTCCTCGATGAGCGGTAGCGCATCGCCGCCGCGCGCGAGGCCGGCATAGAGGCGCGCGAGATCGCCGAGCCTGATGCCGAGGCCGCCGAGGCCGACGGCGAGACCGGGCGCGCTATCATCCGATAGCACGATCTCGGCGCCGGCATTGCGCAAGCGCGCCAGAAACCGCGCCGGGCCGATCTGATCGAGGAGCTCGATCGCCGGCACGTTGAGCGACATTTGCAGCGCGCGTCGCGCCGTGACCGCGCCCTGATAAGCGAGATCGAAATTTTCCGGCTGCCACACGCCCCAGCGCGACGGACGGTCGTCGAGCATCGTTTCGGGATGAGCGACGCCGTTCTCGAATGCGAGCGCGTAGATGAACGGCTTGAGCGCCGAACCCGGCGAGCGCAGCGCTTCGACCATATCGATGCCGCCACCGCGCTCGGCGGAAAAATAATCGGCGGCGCCGACATGGGCGCGCACTTCGCCGGTGGCATTGTCGACGACGAGGATCGCGGCCGACGCTTTCGCGCCGACGCGCTGGACGCTGTCACGCGCGAGCGCTTCCAACGTTTGCTGCCACTTCGCATCGATGTTGAGCTCGTGCACGCGCGTATCGGGCGCGAGCCGCAGAGCAGTTTCTGCCGCGTGCGGCGCCAGCACCGGGAATGCAAGGCGCAGGTGCGGGACCGGCTCGCTCTTGGCGAGCGCCGCCTCGGCGGGCGTGAGCACATTGTTGGCGACGGCGCGATCGAGCACGCGGTCGCGCGCCGCGCGCGCCGCACCGGCGCCGCGGTCGGGACGGCGCATCTCGGGCGATTGCGGCAGCGCGACGAGCAGTGCCGCCTCGCCGAACGAGAGCCGCCGCGGTTCCTTGCCGAAATAAGCGAGGCTCGCCGCGCGAACGCCTTCGAGATTGCCGCCGTAAGGCGCAAGCGCGAGATAAAGATCGAGGATTTCGCGCTTCGACAGGCGGCTTTCGAGTTCGAGCGCGCGCGCAATCTGCCGGACTTTTGCGGCAAGCGAGCGCTCTTCGCGCGGCTCGAGAAGACGCGCGACTTGCATCGTCAAGGTCGAGCCGCCCGACGCGATATGGCCGCTCGCGGCGAATTGCAGCGCGGCGCGCAGGAGCGCGCGCCAGTCGACGCCGCGATGATGCTCGAACCGGCGGTCTTCATAGGATTTCAGCAGCGCGAAGAAACGCGGGTCGACATCCGCCGTCGTGATCGGCAGGCGCCAGCGGCCGTCTTGTGTCGTGAATGCGCGCAACAACACGCCGTTGCGGTCGGTGACGATTTGCGAACCGCGCGCGGCCTGTGTGAGATCGAGCGGCGCGAGTGTGCGCGTTGCGTCGAACCAGTTTATAGAAGAACCAACGATGATAGTTCCCGCGCACAAAGCGCTCGCCGTTAGCCACTTCCCCGGACGCACGCAGCCAAGTGTACGCAGGCTGCGTAAACTCGCCTGCTTCGGGCGATCCGGGGTCCAGGGGCGGCGCGTCTTGCGCTGGGTCCCGGATCGGGCTCCGCCCGTCCGGGAAAGTAGGCGCTGGAACTTCACTTCGTCTCTTGCACGATGAGCGTACCGAAACCGGTGCGGCCGAAACGGTCGGGCCGGTACATGTCTTCGACCGACGCCGGCGGCAGGATATAACGCCCCGGCGTGACCGCGCGCACGATATACGCGATCGTGAACGTCGCCTTGTCCTTGCCGTCGCGATTGAAGGTCGCGACGTAGCGGTCGTCGCGCGCTTCCGTATGCGTCGGCTCGACATTGCGCTTGAGCCAGGAGAGATTGTCGGTCGAGCCGCCGTCGAACAGATCGGGATTGTCGATCTCGAGGCCGGCGGGCAGATGATCGACGAGAAGCAGCCGCGCGTAAGCCGCTTCGCTCTCCGTCACCTTCAACACCGCGACAAGCCGGTCGTTCTGCTTGATGTTGGCGGGATCTACCTGCTTACCATCGAGCCGGTAATACGTGCGCTCGACGTCGTAGCCACGGCTTGCCGCCGGCTCCTGCGCCGTCGGATGGCCGAGCGTCGTCAGCGCGATACGCACCGCCGCCTGGCCGTTGTTGGTGATGACGACATCGCGCTTGTCGAGGCTCTCGCCCTTCCAGGCGCGATAGAACGCGCCCGCTTGCGGCTGCCCATCTACAGACAGCGCGATCGCCTGTGCGTCCTTCATCAGCGCTTCGGCGGCAAGCACCATCCAGGCATTTTCCTGCGTGCTCGTGTAGGTCGACGCCGCACGCTCGGTTTCGACGACGAGGCCCGCGAACGGGATATCATTGCGCGCGCTGTTCGATTCCGCCGCGAGCGCTAGAAGCCCGGCGCCGTCGCGCAGACGCGAGCCGTAATCGGAGCGCGAGAAACGGCTGTTGCGTTGCTCATCGAGCCGCTTCGCCGCAGAGTCGAAGACCTTCTCCGCGCGGCCTTTGTCACCGAGCATCGCGAGAGCCGCGGCAAGCTGCGCGCGCGCAAGCGGCGAGGTAAAGTCGTTCAGCTTGGTGTCGACGAGATAGCGCAGATCGCCCATGACGGGACGGCCGTTGCGCGCCAGCACATAGATCGCGTATGCGAGCGAAGACGTGTCCGTGTCTTTCGCATCCGCCGAATTGGCGACAGCATTGCGCAAGCGCTCGAGTGCCTGATCGAACGCGCGCTGCGGCACCGCGTGTCCCTCTTCGCGCGCACGCGTGAGGAAGTCGGTGACGAACGCATTGAGCCACGTGTCGTCGCTCGAGCTCGCCGACCATAAGCCGAACGCGCCGGTCGAATCCTGTCGCGACAAGACCTTGTCGATCGAATCGCGAATGCGGTCCTGGATGTCGCCGTCGAGCGCCAGCCGCTCGGCCGAAGCGAGCTTGTTCACATAAAGGAGCGGCAGCGCGCGGCTGACGATCTGCTCGGAGCAGCCATAGGGATAGCGATCGAGCGCCTGCAACAAGGCAGGCACGTCGATCGCGCCGACCGGCGATATTGCAACGGAAACCCTGCCGGTCCCCGGCACGAAATCGGCGATGAGATCGCGCGAAATGGTGAGACTTTCACCGGGGGCGAGCGACTGCACGCTGCGCCGCGCAAACTCGCCCGTGGCCGGACCGACATTCAGCGCGAGGCTTTGTCTGAGATCGACATCTGGCCCGGAGAGATGCAGGTCGAGATCGGCGCGGCCGATGCCCGACGCGGTGACCGGGATGGTCAGCGCGTTTCGCGCGCCGGCATTGAGCGTGAAGGTCTTCTTCAATGCATCGGCGGACGACGACAACGGCGCCTGCAGGCCGAGGTCAAGCGCGTAGCGTCCGCTCTTGCCCTCGACATTGTCGATCTGCACATGAAAGCGCGATTGATCGCCAAGCGACAGGAAGCGCGGCAAGGTCGCCTGCACGACAACAGGATCGCGGATGATCACGTCCTGCTGCGCGCGACCGACGCGCGTCTTCGACCAGGCGTTCGCCATGACGCGCACCGAGCCGTTGAAGGCGGGGATGTCGAAGGAGATGTTCGCCTTGCCATCGGCGTCGACCTTCACGACGCCGGAATAGCGCGCGAGCGGCTCCTGCGTCGGCTTCTCGGCGCTGAGATCAGCGCCTGAATCACCGCCGGAACGGATCATGCCGCGCACGCCCTGCATGCCGTCGATCAGATATCCGTAAAGATCGCGGATTTCGGATGCGAGCTGGCGCTGGCCGAAGAAATAGTCGTTCGGATCGGGCGTCTCGTAATGTGTGAGATTGAGGATGCCGATATCGACCGCGGCGACGGTGACATAAGCCTCTTCACCCGGCGTGAGGCCGGCGAGCTCGACCGGGATGTCGAGCTTGCCGCGCGGGCGGATCTTCTCCGGCGCATGCAGTTTCACGTCGAGCTTATGCGCGCTTTCGTCGATGCCGAACCACGCGACGCCGAGCGCGCGGCCGGGCATGCGCTTTGCGGCGACATCGAGCGGCCGATGCGCGAACGCAACCGCGTAAGCACCGGCACCCCAATTGGCGCCGACCGGCATGCGGATTTCGTTGTCGCCCTTCTTGAGATCGCTTGTCGTCAGCGTTTGCACGGCATCGCCGACGACCGCGATCGTCGCTTTGCCGTCGAAGCCGGAGGCGATTTTCATCACCATCGCATCGCCGGCGGCGTAGTTCTCCTTGTCCAGGGTAAGTTCGAGCAGATCGGGCGTTTGCGCCGTCGCGCCGCCGGACCAACCGACATCGAAGCTGATGCTCGTCGGCATGTCGCTCGAATCATCGGAGCGGATATCGAGACGGTGCGTGCCGAGACCGACCGGCACGGATATTTTGGCGGGGTCGTTGCCCGCAATGTCGATCTTGCCGTCGGCGAGCCGCCGCGAAGATTTGACGCGCTCGAAGTTCCAGCGCCCGTCAGCGCGATACCATTGGTAATCGTTGTTGATGCGGTAGAGCGACCACGTGACGTTGCGCCGCGTCGTGCGCCGGCCATCAGACCCGACCGCGATCACGTCGAACGTCGCGATCGATCCCTCGCTGAGGTCGTCGTCGAAATTCTTCTTCACGCCGATGACGCCGCCCTTCGGCAGGATCGGCAGATGCACAACGCGCTCGATCGCACGGCCGCCGGGTTCGCCGGCGCGCAAAGTGATGTCGGCTTCGAGCAGCTTCGGCGCGGTGGCATCCGGCAGCGGCACGGCGATTTTTGCCGCGCCCTTCGCGTCGGTCGTCGCTTTATCTTCGAGCTCGCTTCGTACCGTCTCGAACGATTCGTCCGAGAGCCCGGCTTCGTAGCCCTTCAGTGCGGGCAGACCGTTCTCGTCCGCGGCTTTGATCGAGACGTCGCCGGAAATTTCGAGATTGGCGCCCGGCGCGCCGTAGAGGTAGCGCGCGTCGGCCGCGATCTCGACCGGCTGACCCAAGCGCGCGACATCCGCGGCAGGCTTCAATGTCATGTCGAGCCGTTCCGGCACGTAATCTTCGACAAGAAAGCTCGTCTCGCCGATTTTCGGGCTCTTCGGATCGGCGTAAGCTTCGATGCGCCATGTGCCGCTCGCAGCACCCGCGAGCAGCGCCAGCGAATAAGCCCGGCCGCCGAGGCCTTGATCGGCGACGCTGACGCGTTTGTATTCGACGCCGTCCGGGCGCTTGAACACGAGCGTCAGCGGCAAGCCGGAGACGGCGGTACTTTTCGCGTCGCGCAATTGCGCCGTCACATTCACGGTCTCGCCAGAGCGATAGACGCCGCGCTCGGCAAAGACGAATGCATCGAGCGAGCGCGGCGCTTCGCGGCCCTTCACGCCGCGATCGGACAAATCGAACGGCGTCTGCTGCAGATCGAGAAAGCCGTAATCGCCATCGGCATTGCTGGCGACGAGCAGCCCCGGCGCGAGTCCCGCGGCGCCGCGCGCAAGGCCGGGGTCGAAGCGCACATGCCCGTCGGCAGGCGTTCGCATTGTTGCAAGTATCTCGTTGTTCTTGGCAACAAGACGCAACTCGATTCCGGCAAGCGGCGCGGCACTCGCCAGCGAGCGCACGAGAACATGAATGCCGTCAGCGCCGGAGAACGTCGTCAGTCCGAGATCGGAGACGGTGAACCATTGCGTGGCTTTGGTATCGTCATCGTAATCGGTGGAATCGTCGCTCGGCACGAGGGGTTTCTGCTCGCCCGCGCGCGCGACCATGACATAGACGCCGGGCTCGAGCTTACCGGCCGCTTCCATCACCGGAAACGCGGTGGTCACGTCCTTGTTGAGATCGCTCGCGGCATCCATCGTGCCAGACCAGATTTTCGTCGCGTTCTCGTCGACATATTTGCGCAGGCGATACGTGCCGAGCTGCGCAAGGAAATCGTCGGAGTGCACCGTCGAGAGGAGATTGCGGTCGCCGATCCGCAGAATGTCCACCGCGATCTTGCGTGTGTTGATCGAAACGACGGGGATACCTTCCTGGCCAATGCGCGGCAGCACATAATTGCGGCCGGTGAAACGCACCTGCGGCGAGCGGTCACGCACGTAAATGTCGTAATCGGCCGGCTTCAAGAGCGCTTCGTCGACGGCGGACGGCAGGCCCTGGCGCAGTATGATCGCGTAGTGTTCGCCGTGCTTCAGCCCTTCGACGCAGAGCTGCTGATCCTCGGTCGAGATCGCACCGTTCGCCGTACCGGAGACGGCAACATACGGAGCGAAATCGACGCGGCCGCGCGCCAGCGGCTCGGAAAACTGGAAACAGGCGCGCGGTGACGCCGATTCATTGTCGACCTTGTAGTCGACGATGCGAAAGCCATGCTTTTCACGCAGGCTCTGATACGTCGAGCGGACTGCCGGCACGTCGTTGCTGGCGAGGCTGGCCCGATAAGCATTGAGCGCAGGCCGCCATTCCTCGCGCGAGACATAGATGTCGGCAAGGAGCGAGAGCGCTGTTCCTTGATCGGGCTTCGTGCTTGCGCGCTGATAGGCGAGATAGGCGGCAGCCGCGGCGCTGCTTTTTACTTGATAGGCCGACCCCGAATTCACCGGCACAGCGAGCGCGATGCGCACGTAACTAAGCCAGTTCGATGCATTTTTGACATCGGGCGCGGCGATCTGCGAGAGGGTGCGCAACGCGGCTTGCGTATCATTGCGCGAAGCGGCTGCAAGCGTGTCGCGGCGCAGCTGATCGAGCGGTTTCTGCAAGCGCGGATCGGCGTCCTTGCGCACCTGTGCTTCGAGACGGACGGCGTCGCTTGCCAGCTGCTCGTTCGTATAGGCCTTTTGCTGTGCATGAGCCGGTGCGAGGCAGGCGAAGATCAGCAGGAACGGTGAAAGAGCACGGCCGATCGCGCGCATGAAAATTCCTCCGAAGACGGGCACTATTGTTCGTGCTGGATGAACGTTTCGCAACAGCTGCGTCTAAGAGCGGCCGTGCGAATGTGCTTTGCCGCACGGACCGCGGCTGGAGCGATCAGGCGCCCGGCGCCCGCAATCCGGCGCCGCGCCCTAGACTTGCCCCGCTTCATGGCTACATCCGGCGAGCCGCCGGGGAACCCGTGCGGTTGCCCAGGCATCGATGAACGGAATGGCCCGCGAATCCACACGAAAGCCCGGCCGGGACGCCGAAGTCGCCTCGCTCACCGCCCCCTCAGTGCACCACCCCGTTCTCGTGCCGGCGATCGCCAGCGCCGCGGACGTGGTGGCAAAACGCCGCCGCCGTATCGCACGAACCGCT
>JAFAVH010000063.1 GCA_019242655.1 Methylobacteriaceae bacterium | reverse complement strand
GCTCAACGCGATCGCCAAGAACGTGCCATGGCTGATCGGCGGTTCGGCCGACCTCGCGCCGTCCACCAAGACGCGCCTGACGTTCGACGGCGCAGGCGACTTCATGCCGGAGACACCCGCCGGACGCAACCTGCACTTCGGCGTGCGCGAACTGGGCATGGGCGCGTGCTTGAACGGCATGGCCGTCAGCAAACTGCACCCGTACGGCTCGGGCTTCATGGTCTTCTCCGACTTCTGCAAGCCGACCATCCGCCTGAGCGCGATCATGGAAGTGCCGGTGACCTACATCTTCACGCACGATTCGATCGGCGTCGGCGAAGACGGCCCGACGCATCAGCCGGTCGAGCAGCTTCTGGCGCTGCGCGCCATTCCCGGCCTGATCGTGCTGCGGCCCGCCGACGCGAACGAGGTCACGGAATCCTATCGCGTCATTCTCAATGCGAAGCGGCAGCCCGCTTGTCTCGTGCTGAGCCGGCAAGGCCTGCCGACACTCGATCGCGACAAGTACGCGCCAGCTGCCGGCGTGGCGCGCGGCGCCTACATCCTCGGCGATGCCGAAGGCGGCGAGCCGAAGGTGATCCTCATCGGTACCGGCAGCGAAGTGCGCCTTTGCATCGACGCCTATGAGAAGCTGAAGCAGGAGGGCATTCCCGCTCGCGTCGTCAGCATGCCGTCCTGGCATTTGTTCGAGCAGCAGGATGAAAATTACCGCAACAAGGTGCTGCCGCCACACATCACCGCGCGCGTTGCCGTCGAACAGGGCTCGGTGATCGGCTGGGATCGTTATGCCGGCAGTTCCGGCGCAATCATCGGCATGCATACATTCGGCTCGTCCGCGCCGCTTTCCGACCTCCTGAAGAAATTCGGATTCACGCCGGAGAAAGTCTACGAGGCGGCGAAGGATCAGATCGCCCGAGCGAAATCGTCGGAGCATAAGCCGACGCCGCGCGCGAACGCCTGACTCGGTCTTGAAATATATGAGTGAAGTCAGCGACGCGGCGACCGCTACGAACTCCGATCAGCTTGATTCGCAGGCGATCTCATTGCCGGTGGCCTTGCAGCAGCCGTTCCAATCCGCTTTGAGCTCGCTCACCACCGATCGCGCCGTTTCGCGGCTTTGGAAGAAAGACGCGACATTCTGGACCAATCACGACGAAGCGAAGTGGCTCGGCTGGCTCGACATCGTCGATCGCGAGCTCGCCAATCTCGCCGAATATGAATCCTTCGCCTCTGAGGTTCGCCGCGAAGGTTTCGCCGATGTGGTGCTCCTCGGCATGGGCGGATCGAGCCTCGGCCCGGAAGTGCTCGGCGAAATCATTGGCTCGGCGAAGGGCGCGCCGCGCCTGCACATCCTCGATTCAACCGATCCCGCACAGATCCGCGCGTTGGAAACTGCAATCGACATCAAGAACACGCTGTTCATCGTATCGAGCAAATCCGGCTCGACGCTCGAGCCCAATATCTTCAAGGACTATTTCTTCGCACGCGTGCAGGAAGCGCTCGGCGACAAGGCCGGCGATCGTTTCGTTGCAGTCACTGATCCCGGCAGCGCGATGGAGAAGGCTGCACGCAACCAGAATTTCCGCCGCATCTTCTTCGGCGATCCGGCAATCGGCGGACGTTATTCCGTGCTGTCCGCGTTCGGACTTACGCCGGCTGCCGCGATCGGCGTCGATCTTAAGCGCTTTCTCGCACTTGCCCATGCGATGATCGAAGCATGCGGCGCGGATGTCGCGCCTGCCGACAATCCGGGCGTCGTGCTCGGCACCGCCTTCGGCATTGCGGCACGTGCCGGCCGCGATAAGGTGACGATCATCCCGTCGCCGAAACTTGCCGATTTCGGCGCCTGGGCCGAGCAGCTTATCGCGGAATCGACAGGAAAGAACGGCAAAGCGCTGATCCCCGTCGACGACGAGCCACTCGGCACGCCGGAAGCGTACAGCAACGATCGCGTCTTCGTGCATTTGACGCTGACGGGCGACCGCGATCTGGCGCAAGACTCGAGCATCGAGGCGCTGGAGAATGCCGGGCATCCGGTCTTGCGCATCGAGGTGAAATCGCCCGATCATCTTGGTCAGGAATTCTTCCGCTGGGAAATCGCAACGGCCATTGCCGGTTCGCTCATCGGCATCAACCCGTGCGATCAGCCCGACGTCGAGGCAAGCAAGGTCAAGACTCGCGAGCTGACGAATGCGTATGAAAAATCCGGCGCGCTGCCGCCGGAAAAGCCGGTGTTTTCGAGCAATGGGATCGAGATTTACACCGACGAAAAGAACGCCGATGCACTCCGGCAAGCAGGTGCCGCCAATGATCTTGTGAGTTGGATCAAGGCGCATTTAAGTCGCGCAGGCGCCAGCGATTACGTCGCGCTGCTCGCTTATATCCAGCGCAATTCCGAGCACATCGAAGCGCTGCGCGAGATGCGCACCGCAATCCGCGATGCGCGCCGCGTCGCGACCTGCGTTGGCTTCGGTCCGCGTTTCCTGCACTCGACCGGACAGGCCTACAAGGGCGGCCCGAACACCGGCGTGTTCCTCCAGATCACGACGGCCCATCCCGATGCGCTTGCCATCCCCGGTTATCGCGCCGATTTCGGCGTGGTCGAAGCCGCGCAGGCGCGCGGCGACATGGGCGTGCTCGTCGAGCGCGACCGGCGCGTCATGCGCGTGCATTTCGCCGATGGCAATGTCGACGGCGGCTTGAAGCAGCTCTCCGGCGCGATCACGCGCGCACTACATTAAAGGCGGTCTTATGCAAATCGGAATGGTTGGCTTGGGGCGGATGGGCGCAAACATCGTCCGCCGTCTGCAGCGGCATGGACATCAGTCCGTGGTCTATGACCGCAGTCAGGATGCCGTGAAGGAACTAGCCGGCGAGGGCGCGACGCCGAGCGACGGCTTGAAGGCGCTCGTCGGCAAGCTGACGAAGCCGCGCACGGTGTGGATCATGCTACCGGCCGGCGCTGCGACCGAAGACACGGTGCGCGAGCTCTCGGGTCTGCTCGAGTCCGGCGACACGATCATCGACGGCGGCAACTCGTTCTACAAGGACGACATCCGACGCGCCAAATTCCTGCGCGAGAAGCAGATCCACTATGTCGATGTCGGCACGAGTGGCGGTATCTGGGGCATCGACCGCGGCTATTGCATGATGATCGGCGGCGAGAAGGCCGTCGTCGATCGTCTCGATCCGATCTTCGCCGCGCTCGCCCCGGGCAAGGGCGACATCCCGGAAACGCCCGGACGCAAAGGGCACGATCCGCGCGCCGAGCAAGGCTACATTCATGCCGGTGGCAACGGCGCCGGACACTTCGTGAAGATGATACATAACGGCATCGAGTATGGCCTGATGCAGGCCTATGCCGAAGGCTTCGAAATTCTCGCTAAAGCGAACGCGCGAGAACTGCCGGAAGATCAGCGCTTCGATCTCGATCTCGCCGATGTCGCGGAAGTCTGGCGGCGCGGCAGCGTCATCTCATCGTGGCTTCTCGACCTCACCTCGATCGCGCTTGCCGGCGACGCCAAGCTCGATCAGTACTCGGGTTTCGTGCAGGATTCCGGCGAGGGCCGCTGGACCATCGAGGCGGCGATCGCGGAAGCGGTACCGGCAAACGTACTCTCCGCCGCGCTTTATGCGCGCTTCCGCTCGCGGCAGGAACACACATTCGCCGACAAGCTTCTCTCCGCGATGCGCCACGGTTTTGGCGGCCACCAGGAACCGAAACATGGCGCTTAAGTTTCGCGTGATGTGTGCGGCGCGGAGCGCTGTCCTTCAATGAGCGAGCAGCCGGCGCATCCGACCTCCGACACGACGCATAGGCTCGCCGAGCCGGCGCCGCCTTGCGCGATCGTGATTTTCGGCGCGAGCGGCGACCTCACGCACCGCCTGCTCATGCCAGCGCTCTACAATCTTTCACGCTGGAAGCTCTTGCCGGACAAGATGGCGATCCTCGGAATCGGCCGCACCGACATGGATTCGAAGGAGCTGCGAGAGGATTTCACGAAAACGATCGAAGGATTTGTCGCCGACAAGACCGCGGAATTCTCCGTCGACAAGATCGATCAGGACGCATGGTCACGCGTCGTCAATACAATCGAGTATGTCGATGGCGACATCAGCGATCCCAAGCTCTACGATGAAATCAAAGCCGAGATCGACAAATTCTCGAAAAAGGGCGTCGGGTGCAACGTTCTTTTTTACCTTGCTGTCGCTGCCAAATTATTCGGGCCGGTTGTCGTCAACCTCGCCAAAGCGGGGTTGATGAAGGAGGAGGACAATTACTGGCGCCGCGTCATCATCGAGAAACCTTTCGGCCACGATTATCAGTCCGCCGTCGCGCTCGACAAGCAGATACTTGAGGTCGTTTCCGAATCGCAGGTTTTCCGCATCGATCATTTCCTTGGCAAGGAGACGGTCCAGAACATCATGGCGCTCCGATTCGGCAACGGCTTTTTCGAGCCGATCTGGAATCGCGACCATGTCGATCACGTGCAGATCACCGTGTCCGAAACCGTTGGCGTCGAGAAGCGCGGCAGCTTTTACGAGGCGACGGGCGCGCTGCGCGACATGGTGCCAAACCACTTATTCCAATTGTTCACGCTGACGGCAATGGAGCCGCCGGCCTCGTTCGATGCCGACGCGGTGCGCGACCGCAAGGAAGATGCGCTGCGCGCGACCCATCATATGTCGAGGGAGGACGCGCAGCGTTTTGCCGTGCGCGGCCAATACACGCGCGGCAAGGTGCGCGATAAAGACGTCAACGATTATCGCGCCGAGCCGGACGTCGACCCGAAATCGCAGACGGAAACGTACGTCGCATTGCGGCTCACGATCGATAATTGGCGCTGGGCCGGCGTGCCGTTTTACTTGCGCACAGGCAAATCGATGGCGAAGCGCAAGACGGAGATCGCGATCCGCTTCAAGCAGGCACCGCTCAGCATTTTCAAGGATACGCCCGTCGACGAGCCGATCGACAATTGGCTCATCCTCAACATTCAGCCGGACGAGGGCATCACCTGGCAATTCGGCGCGAAAGTGCCTGGTCCCCATGTGCAGCTCGAAGCCGTCAACATGAAATTCTCCTACAAGGATTTCTTCAAGGTGCAGCCGAGCACCGGCTACGAGACCTTGATTTACGATGCCATGTATGGCGATGCGACGCTGTTCCAGCGCGCCGATAATATCGAGGAAGGCTGGAAGATCGTGCAGCCGCTGCTCGATACGTGGAAAGCCGGAAAGCCGCCGCTTGCAATGTATGAAGCCGGCAGCGCCGGACCGAAGGAGGCGGACGAGTTGCTCGCGCGCGATGGGCGCAAATGGCGTCCGCTTTGAGAAAGACGCACTCGGATGGCAGATGAGTTCGGCGAGCTCATTGTTTTTCCGGACGCAGATGCGCTCGCGCGCGGCGCCGCGCTCTGGCTCAAGGACCGCCTCGCACCGCTGCAAGGCCGCATTGCAATCGCGCTTTCCGGCGGCTCGACGCCGCGTCGCCTGTTTCAATTGATGGGCAGCGAATTCAAGGACGAATTTCCGTGGGAACGGATGCACTTTTTCTGGGGCGATGAGCGCTTCGTTCCGCACGACGATCCCGACAGCAATTTTCATATGGCCAATGAGGCGCTGCTTTCAAAGATTGTCGTGCCGTCCGGCAATATTCAACCGGTTCCGACTGAGAACATCGCGCCGGAGGAGTCTGCACGCGCTTATGAGCACGAGCTCCAAGCCTTCTACGGCGCAACGGCGCTTCAGCCCGGCAAATTTCTCTTCGACGTGCAATTGCTCGGGCTCGGCGAAGACGGTCACACGGCATCGCTCATTCCGGGCCAACCCGTGCTCGACGAGCGCACGCGCTGGGTAGCGCCGGTGAGTCAAGGCCGGCCAGAGACGCGCATCACGCTGACTTATCCGCCGATCGAAAGCAGCCGGCATATAGCGTTCCTTATATCCGGCGCGGCAAAACGCGATGCCCTGCACAAAGTGCGCGCGCGATCCGCCGATCTGCCGGCGGCACGGCTGCGCCCTGAAGGCGATCTCACTTTCCTGGTCGATCGCGCAGCGGCGGGAGAAGCAGGATGACGCGCGCCGCGCCGCGGCAGCTTGAGGGCGTACTGCAGAATGTCGCCGCCCTTGTCGTCATGGGCGTCTCGGGCTCGGGCAAGACAACGATCGCCGCGCTTCTAGCGCAGGAACTCAGCTGGCGTTTCGAGGACGGCGACTGGTTCCATCCGAAAGCCAATGTCGAGAAGATGGAGAGCGGCACCCCGCTGACCGATGCGGATCGCCAGCCTTGGCTCGAGGCGATCGCCGCCTGGATCGAAGATTTGCGCGACAAAGGCGGTCATGGC
>JAFAVH010000059.1 GCA_019242655.1 Methylobacteriaceae bacterium | reverse complement strand
GATGGCGTCGCCACGTCGATCATGCTGTTCATCGGCGGAGCGGCGGACGGTCCGCACGGCACCGCGAGCCGCATCGGCAGCTTCGCCGATTACGTCCGCCTGTTCGGCGGCCTCGATGCGCGGACATTGCTTGGCCATTCCGTCATGCATTTCTTCGCGAATGGCGGAACCGACGCGTATGTCCTGCGGCTTACGCGCGACGGCGGCACGGATGAGGCAGTGCTCACGCCCGGCAGCGATGAATTCCATGCCGCACTTCTCTCGGATAAAATCTTCGGCGCCGGCGGTGCCGTCGACGCGATCGATCTCGTCAATCTCGTCTGCATACCCGGCGAGAGCGATCCGGCGGCGCTGGCGATCGTGCAGGCGCACTGCGCACAAATCCGCGCGCTTCTGCTCATCGATGCCGACGCGCGCGCGAGCGTCGCATCGCTCGAAGCGGGCATTCCCGCCGCCTTCGCGACGGACGATGCGGCAAATGCGGCGATGTTCTTTCCGTGGCTGCGCGCGCCCGATCCGCTGCAGGCGGGTGCGCTCGGCAATTTTCCGCCCTGCGGATTCGTCGCGGGCGCCCTTGCGCGCAACGATCGCAGCCACGGCGTCTGGAAAGCTGCATCGGGCCTCGACGCGACGCTGATCGGAGTTGCCGAACCCGCCGTCGCGTTTCCCGAGTCGGATCAGGCGAGGCTTCACGGCGTCGGGGTCAATTGCATCCGCAAATCTCCCGACGAGAGAGTGATCCTGTTCGGCGCGCGCACGCTCGCCGGCGCACATGCGCGCCAACCGGAGTGGCAATACATCCCCGTTCGCCGGCTGGCGCTCTTCCTCGAGCAAAGCATTGCGCGCGAAACGCGCTGGGCCACGTTCGAACCGAACAACGCGGCGCTGTGGGCTGAGCTGCGCACGCGCGTCGGCGCCTTTCTGCTCGATCTCTTCAATCGCGGTGCGTTTCAGGGCGCGACGCCGGACAAGGCATTCTTCGTGCGCTGCGACTTGAGCACGACGACGCAAAGCGACATCGCCGCCGGCATCGTCAACATCCTCGTCGGGTTCGCGCCGCTGAAGCCTGCCGAATTTGTCATCCTGCGCATCGGGCAGCTCGCTGGCGGCGCGCGGACCTAAGAGCGCCGCACGAGCGCGCTTGCGAAGCGCGCCCGCGCGTCCCACTTGACAGCGCAACGAGCGTCGGCAGAAGCAGACGCTAAAGATTAGCCAAGGATTTCAAGGGATGGCCGGGCTCGGCGGAACGCAGGCGGCGGATCAAATGCTCGGCGACAATCCGGGCGCGCCGGCGGTGAAGGACACGACGACCGCCACCTTCCGCGAGGACGTCTTGACGGATTCGCTGCGCCAGCCGGTGCTCGTCGATTTCTGGGCGCCGTGGTGCGGCCCCTGCAAGCAGCTCACTCCCGTCATCGAGAAGGTGGTCAAATCGGCCGCCGGCAAGGTGAAGCTCGTCAAGATGAACATCGACGAGCACCCTGAGATCGCCGGCCAGCTCGGCATCAAGTCGATCCCCGCCGTGATCGCCTTCCAGCGCGGGCAGCCGGTCGACGGCTTCATGGGCGCGCTGCCCGAGACGCAGGTGAAGCAGTTCGTCGAGCGGCTCATCGGCCCGCTCGGTGCGGGCGATGAGGAATATGCCGCCGCCGAGGCCGCCCTGAAAGGCGGCGACGCGGAGGGCGCCGCCGAGACCTACCGCGCGCTCCTCGAGGAGGACCCGGCTGAGCCGCGCGCACTCGGCGGCCTCGCCCAGGCGCTGGTCGCCCTCGGCGAGACGGACGCGGCGCGCGAGCTCCTCGACAGCGCCGGCACGAGCAAGCACGCCGCGATCAGCGCCGCCCGCGCCGCGCTCGACCTTGCCGCCCAGGCGAGCAATGTCGGCGATCTCGCCGGGCTCGAGGCGGCGCTCGCCAAGGACCCGCAGGACCATCAGGCGCGCTTCGATCTCGCCGTCGGGCTCAACGCCGAAGGCCGGCGCAATGAGGCGGCGGACCGCCTGCTTGAAATCATCAAGGCGGACCGTAACTGGAACGAGGATGGCGCGCGCAAGCAACTCGTCCAGTTCTTCGAGGCTTGGGGACCGATGGACCCGGCGACGCTCGCCGCCCGCCGCAAGCTGTCGACGCTCTTGTTTTCCTGACCGGCGCCGCCGCGGCGGCGCGGCAAAGCGCGGCGCGCTATGAGCATCAACGCGCCGTACAAGGCGCCGTCGGAATTACCGAACGCGATCCCGATCTTCCCGCTTGCCGGCGTGCTCCTGCTGCCGCGCGGCGAGCTGCCGCTCAACATTTTCGAGCCGCGCTATCTCGCGATGATCGACGATGCGATCAAAGGCCATCGCCTCATCGGCATGATCCAGCCGAATTCCGACGCCGGCGGATCGCGCAACGTGCCGGCCTTGTTTTCGGTCGGCTGCGTCGGCCGCATCACCCAGCTCGCCGAGAGCGGCGATGGCCGCTACATCCTCACCCTCACCGGCGTCGCGCGCTATCGCGTCCGCGCCGAGATGCCGGTCTTGACGCAATACCGCCAATGTCAGGCGGATTTCGACGCCTTTGCCGAAGATTTCATCCCCGGCTACGCCGAAGAGGACGTCGATCGCGACAGCGTGCTCAAGACGCTCGACGAATTCGCCAAATCGAACCGCCTGAAAATCGATTGGAAGAGCATCGAATCCGCCTCGAACGAGGCGCTCGTCAACGCGCTCTCGATGATGAGCCCGTTCGGGCCGAAGGAAAAGCAGGCGCTGCTCGAAGCAGCCGACTTGAAGTCGCGCGCCGAAGTGCTGGTCGCCATCACGCAGATGGAGCTCGCGCGCTCCGCCGGCAACACGAACTCGATTCAGTAGTCGCCAGCATAGCGCAGGATCGATGCCGATTCGTGCACGATCTTGCCGCCGCTCGCGCGCGACAGCGTGAGGCTGATCCGCGCGCTGCCGAGCGAGCGAGCGCCGCCGCGCGAGCGGCGATCCCATTGCATGATGCCGGAGACGCGGCACATCGTTTTCGCATGATCGCAGGCGGCGGCAACCGTGCCCGGCACGATGCGGTAATGCCGCTCCGGCCAAGTCGCGACATAGTTGAGCTTGTCGCGCAGGATCTGCGTCCGCGACATCGGCTTGCCGTAATAGATGGAGCGGTCGGCGTAGTAATTGCCGACCGTCGCGGCGTTGATGCCGGCATTCGCCGACCACGTCGCGACGTAAGCTTCGAGCCGGCGCTGCGCGAGCGCGGAGCTCAAGGGCTCGCTGGCATCTTGCGCCAGTGCAGCCGTCGCGCCGCCGACCACGAGCGTTGCGGCGAGCGAAAGTTTGCGGATCATTTGCGTGGCTCTCCGTCTGCTTCCGTCACCTGCAATGTCCTGCTAGGTGAGAGGTTGCGCGCGCGACAAAAGAGAGTGTCTTGCCGATGGAGCCGACTATTTCCCCGTCCGACGACACGCCGGAAGTTTCGCGCGTCGATCCGCGGCTCCTCGAAATCCTCGTCTGCCCGCTGACCAAGCAGACGCTCGAATATGACGCGGAGAAGCAGGAGCTGATCTCGCGCGCCGCGCGTCTCGCTTATCCGATCCGCGACGGCATCCCGATCATGCTGCCGGAAGAAGCGCGCAAGATCGACGACGTGCCGCAGGTGACGATGCCGGCGCCCAATACAGCGCTGGATACGGATCGAAGCTGAGGCGAGTTCGTTCTCTTAGCCGACCGCGCGCGACGAGGAGAACGAAATGAGCAGCACGGATAAAAGCAGCGGCGCAACCGCTGCCCAACTGCGCAAGGACATCGATTCCGGCAAGACCGGCGACAAGGTCGCCGCGTCCGATCCCTCCGCGGCGCCGCTCGGCACCGACGAGGAAGCCGGCGGCGTGACGACGCCGGACGAAGCGCTGGAGAAAGCACGGCAGGCGGAGTTGCGGTTGGGGCAGAACGCGGGAAGAACGGAAAAGGATGGCTAGACGCCTGCCGCCAGCACGCACATAGCGCCTGTGGTCGGCGGCCAAGTCCCAGCAGCAGGGGCCGAGCCTGAATTCAACCCGGTCAATTGCCCGTCAGATCGAATCTCTTGCACCATGAGGAAGCTCATGGCTCATCGATATGTGAGAACTTCGTGCGGAGCGCCAGCATCCTAATTCTGACTCACTACATTCTTTGTTCTAAAGCATTCCTGATATTAGAGTTAACGCGTGGGCGCCCTGCGCTCGGTTTGGGAGAGGGTTTGATCGGTGCAGGCAAATCCGAGAACTGTTGATAAGCTTTTCGACGGGCAGGCTCGGTACGTTGTCCCGATGTTTCAGCGCCTTTATGTTTGGCGCGAGCATCCGCAATGGCGCACGCTTTGAGAGGACGTAACCGAGAAAGCTCTGCTCCGACTCGAGGGCAAAACAACGAAGGCTCACTATCTGGGAGCATTGATTATAGAAGGGGTGAAACCATCGTCAGCACGCGAGGTGTCTAGGCTGCTTGTAATTGATGGGCAGCAGCGACTCACGACACTTCAGCTCTTGCTCTGTGCGTTCCGCGACTTGGCAAGCCAGCGGGGTTGGACGTCACTTGAACGGCGAGTTCGTCGTTATGTTGAGAACGCCGACGCTGACGTGATGGAGAATCCGGAGGAGGAAGTCTTTAAGCTTTGGCCAACGCAGCTTAATCGGGATGTATTTGCTAACATTGTCCGGGCTGAAAGTCGTTTGAGTGTAGAGAAATCATATCCTCTTGTGCGTAGAAAATACCAGCGGCAGCCGGATGCTCGAAGCCCTCTCGTGGAGGCTTACCTCTTTTTTTCGGGACAAATCGAGAATTGGATTTCGGATTCCGGGGAGCCTGAGGGAAAGACGGAAGAAGATCGCGCGTTCGCGTTACTACAAGCGCTACAGCAAGACTTTTGTGTTGTTGAGATTGCACTAGCCGAGGGGGATGACAGCCAAGAGATTTCCTATTCACTTAATTCTCAAGGGCAGCCATTGTCACAATCGGACTTGCTTCGAAGCCTCATCTTCATGCGGGCGGAAAAAGAAAAGGAGGATCGCGACGCGCTTTTTGCTGACTACTGGAATGTCTTCGAGACTCCTTTCTGGAGTACGGAAGTCAAACGTGGTGGCCGAACCTACTCACGCCTGGATCTCGCCCTCCGGCATTTTCTGACTGTGAAGACCGGTTCGCTGATTGATACCCGTCGCGTTAATGAGGAGTACCGGAGGTGGATAGCGGGTGTGCCCGCGCCGTTTCCATCCGTGCGCGCGGAACTCGCGGATTTCTGCCGCTATGCGGAAGCTATCAAAGCTTTCGAAGGAATTCCGGCGGGTGCAAAGAGCACGAATATAGCTCGAGTTCTTCAGGACCTGGACATTTCTACTGCCATTCCTCTTGTCTTGTTTCTTAAGCTAGAGGCAAACTTGTCTGAGGAACAGCTCCTCGCTTGCTTTGCGGTTTTGGAGTCTTTTGTTGTTCGGCGAGCCTTCAATGGCGACGAAACGAAGGAGTACAATAAGCTGTTTGTCGAGATCGTTTCATCTCTGCGGGGTCGCACGGCGGCGGAAGTGAAACCCGCGCTGGAAGCCAAGCTGCTCGCAGGAGGCGGCACGACGCGGGCTTGGCCAACCAACGATGAAATTCTTGAGCGCGCCCTAAGCTCCTCAGTTTACGAGCGCCAGAAACAGCCGATGCTCCGGCTTATATTTGAACGGCTGGAGCTTCGCATGCGGGGGAAGAAAAGCGAGGACCAAGAAATTCCTCCAAATCTTCAGATTGAGCACGTGATGCCTCAGAGCTGGTACGCCCACTGGCCGGTTGATGGAAACGCGGTTTCATTTCATCAGGCGCTCTACCCATCCACACTCGACGAGGAGCAAATCGATATCGCCAACGCGATCCGTACGCGAAATTCAGTGGTAAATACGCCGGGCAATCTGACTCTGCTGAATCAGTATCTCAATCCGGCGGCCAGCAACGGAACCTTCGAACTCAAGCGTTCTGAGTATGGTCCTTCGGTGCTCCGGTTAAACCGCTATTTCGACGGACGATCTGAGTGGAACGAAGCGGCTATACGAGAACGTGGGCGGATTCTCGGGGAAATGATATCCGCGATTTGGACCCGGCCGCAGCCAAACACAGGACCGGCGCAACCGACGTAGCATTTGATATCCCCAGAGCACGAACCGTTAAGGTGCAAGATCCAGTGTGAGGCGTTGCGCGCCGGGGATTTCATGCTGCGCGTACGACCGAGCGGGCCATCTCCGACCTGTGGTTCATAATCCTTGGCGCAAAGTTTGGTGCGGTGCGCGCAATTGACATCGCTGAAAGGGTCTTAGCCTCGCGCGAATCGGCCGCGCATGCAGAGGCCAGACCCATGAAAATCACAGAGTGGATTCCCATCGTGGCGGCAGTTCACGATGGCTGGACCTATGCTTTCGCGGTGACCCTGCTTATTTTCTTTTGGCTCTTACACTACCGGCGCGATTAGAGGCGCCAGCCGCTTCCGTTTCTCGCCGTCCCAAAAGCTACCAAGCTGAGGATTCGGCACGACGCCGGTGCTCGGGCTCTTCCTTCCTATGACCTTATTCCTATCTATCCCTCATGACCCACGACGACCTCCTCTCCCGCCGGCCGCGGACGAAGCGTGTTCTTTCTCACGAGGACATGGCGCGCATGCGCGACCTCTATTACGACCCTGATGTTTCTCTGCTCGACGCCGCCGACGCGTTCGGCGTGCCGATGTCGACCTTGATGCGCTGGATCATCGAGATGCGCTGGCCGCGGAAATCGACGGGCTGGCGGCCGGCGGGGATGGCGGCGGTGGTGCGGGCGGAGCCTATCGCTGGAGATGAAGTTACCCCTCACCCGGCCGGCTCTGCCGGCCACCCTCTCCCGCAAGGGGAGAGGGTTGAGCCAACCCCTGCGGCTAATGCCACTCTCGACAAACCGCTCGATCCCAATCGGCTCGCGATCCAAGTCGCGATGCAGGCGCGGGCCGAGCTTGCCGCGATGGGCGACTCCGGCGGGCCGATGAATGCCGACCTCTCGCTCGCCGAGCGCAAGCGCCGCGCCGACATCATCGCCTCGCTGGCGCGCTCGATCTCACGCATCGACAGATCGTTCGAGCTGAAAGCCGAACGCAGGCAGCTGAAGCGGCTGATCAAAGAGCAGCGGGAGGAGATCGACGCGCTTCGGAATGCCGGGATGATCGACGTGCAGCGCGCGAAGCTCGCCGTGCTGAGACACGAATTCGAGAAGGCGAAGGGGTAGGCCTGTCATTCCCGCGCAAGCGGGAATCCAGGCGCAGAACTACGCGCGTCATTGCGAGCGAAGCGAAGCAATCCAGGCAACCGCCAGACGGTTGCAGAACTTGCTCTGGATTGCTTCGTCGCTGGCGCTCCTCGCAATGACGCGCGCCCCTGTCCCTCTCCTCGCACCCAATCCTTGACTACCCCAGTCGCACCGCCTCAGGTGCGGCACATGTTCAGCGCCGTCGAAGAGCTCCTGTCGATCCTCGATCTCGAGCGGATCGAGCACAACATCTACAGAGGCCGCAGCCCGCAGGTCGGCTGGCAGCGCGTCTTCGGCGGCCTCGTCATCTCGCAGGCGCTGGTCGCCGCCGAGCGCACCGTCGAGGGCCGCGCGCCGCATTCGCTGCACGGCTATTTCATCCTGCCCGGCGACCCGAGCGTGCCGATCGTCTACGAGGTCGACCGCATCCGCGACGGCAAGAGCTTTGCGACGCGCCGCGTCGTTGCGATCCAGCACGGCCGCGCGATCTTCTCGCTGTCGGCGTCGTTCCAGATCGAGGAAGACGGGCTCGACCACGCGCTCGACATGCCGCAGGTGACGCCGCCGGACGCGCTGCCGAGCGAAAGCGAGATGCGCGCGCGTTTCGGCGCCATGATGCCTGAAAACGTGCGGCGCTGGTTCGATCAGGAGCGGCCGATCGAGATGCGGCCGGTCGACTTGAAGCGCTATGTCGGGCGCGACAAGCCGGGCGAGCCTGTGCAGTACGTGTGGCTGCGCGCGACCGGCCGGCTGCCCGACGATCCGGCGATCCACCGGGCGGTGCTGGCCTACCTCTCCGACATGACCCTGCTCGACACGGCACTGATCGCGCACGGCAAGTCGATCTTCCAGCGCTCGATGCAAGTCGCGAGCCTCGACCACGCGCTGTGGTTTCACCGGCCGTTCCGCGCCGACGAGTGGCTCCTCTATGCGCAGGACAGCCCGAATACGAGCGGCGCGCGCGGGCTGACGCGCGGGCTCATCTACACGCAGGATGGCCGGCTCGTTGCATCGGTGGCGCAGGAAGGACTGATCCGCCAGCGGTCGTAGCGGCGGCGCAGGCCCGCGCATTGCACAGCGTTTGTGCAAATCCGGGGGTTTTTGCCTGCTGAGTAGGCGGAAGATCGCCGCTGGCCCTCGAAAGACTCGCGCCTGAGCAATTGGCATGGGCCTTGATTCCCCCTGCTTGAGCAGAGCCGTGCCGGCTGCGCGTAAGCAGGAAGTGGAAGCATGAAAATCGTGATGGCGATCATAAAGCCGTTCAAATTGGACGAGGTGCGCGACGCCCTCACCGCCGTCGGCGTGCACGGTCTGACGGTCACCGAGGTCAAAGGTTACGGGCGGCAGAAAGGCCATACCGAAATCTACCGCGGCGCCGAGTATGCCGTGAGCTTCCTGCCGAAGCTGAAAATCGAAGTCGCAATCGGAAGCGATCTCGTCGACCGCACGATCGAAGCGATCTCCGCCGCCGCCAGAACAGGCCAGATCGGCGACGGCAAAATCTTCGTCAGTTCCCTCGAGCAAGCCGTCCGCATCCGCACCGGCGAACGCGACGTGGACGCCCTCTAAGCGCATCTGAAAGAAAACCAGGAGTTCAACAAATGAAAGCTCGCTCGACGCGAAGGACGTTGCTGGCAAGTGCCGGCATCGGTCTCGTCGGTTGCCTGTTAGTCGCCGGAGCCGTCTACGCACAGACGCCGACAAATGAAGCGGCGGCCGCTGCGCCGGCGGCTGCCGCAGCCGCACCGACACCGAACAAGGGCGATACCGCCTGGATGCTCATCTCCAGCGCTCTCGTGCTGATGATGTCGATTCCCGGCCTGGCGCTGTTTTACGGCGGTCTCGTGCGCACGAAGAACATGCTGTCGGTTTTGACGCAGGTCTTCATGATCGTGTCGCTCGTCGGCATCGTTTGGTGCCTCTATGGCTACTCGATTGCGCTTGGGGACACGAGCGGGCCGTGGGTCAATTACATCGGCGGTTTCGGCAAAGTGTTCCTCAAGGGAATCACGCCGGATTCGACCGTGCCAACTTTTTCGAACGGCGTCGTCATTCCGGAACTTGCCTACATGGTCTTCCAGATGACGTTCGCGATGATCACGCCGGCGCTGATCGTCGGTGCGTTCGCCGAGCGGATGAAGTTTTCGGCCGTCGTGCTGTTCATG
Source organism: Methylobacteriaceae bacterium (assembly GCA_019242655.1). GTDB lineage: Bacteria > Pseudomonadota > Alphaproteobacteria > Rhizobiales > Beijerinckiaceae > JAFASC01. Next base: position 10,359 of record JAFAVH010000059.1, on the reverse strand, counting down.
CTGTTGTGGGTCACGTTCATCTACTTCCCGATCGCGCATTGGGTGTGGGCGACGGCGGCGCCGGACGACATCGCTGCCGCGGCGAAAGCACTCGCAGCAGCGGGCGACGACGCGGCGAAAAAGGCCGCGCAAGCGAAGCTCGATGACATCACCTCGAGTGCAGGCTGGCTGAGCGCCGGCGCCGCACCTTGGATGGGCGGGAGCGGCGCGCTCGACTTTGCCGGCGGCACGGTCGTGCACATCAATGCGGGTATCGCCGGCCTCGTCGGCGCATTGATGCTCGGCAAACGCGTCGGATATCCGCGCGAGGCGATGCCTCCTCACTCTCTTACGATGACTATGATCGGCGCCTCGCTGCTCTGGGTCGGGTGGTTTGGCTTCAACGCCGGCTCCAACCTCGAAGCCAACGGCGTGACCTCGCTTGCCTTCGTCAACACGATGGTTGCGACCGCAGCAGCCGCGCTGTCATGGCTGTTCACCGAGTGGTTTGCGAAAGGCAAGCCTTCGCTGCTCGGCATGGCGTCGGGCGCGGTTGCGGGTCTCGTTGCAGTGACGCCCGCGTCCGGCTTTGCCGGACCGATGGGCTCGATCGTGCTCGGCTTACTGGTCAGCCCGATCTGCTGGATGTTCGTCGCCAAAGTGAAGATCGCAATGGGTTACGACGATGCGCTGGACGTGTTCGGCGTTCATTGCATCGGCGGGATCGTCGGCGCGATCGGCACCGGCATCCTCGTCGCACCTTATCTCGGCGGCGTCGGTCTCACCGACTACACCAACATCACCGGCAACAATGCCGGCACCTATGAGATGGGTCCGCAGCTTCTGCGGCAGTTCACGGCCGTGTGTTCGACCCTGATTTGGTCGGGTATCGGGTCGGCGATCATTTACAAAGTCGTCGACCTCATCGTCGGATTGCGCGTGCCGATCGACGCGGAGCGCGAAGGACTCGACGTCGCCGAGCACGGCGAGCGCGCCTACAACTACTGAAGTCGAGTCGTGCGCTCTCCTCCCGCGCACGGCTCACGAAGGCGGCGCCTGCGGGTGCCGCCTTTTTGCGTGCGCCAAGTGATCGCGATGCCAGCAGAAGTTTGATCGGCAAGAGCTCGATCAGAAAATTGCGCGCGAGGCGAGGTGCGCGCCGAGCACGAAGAGGCTGACAAAGAAGCAGCGTCGGAACATGTTTTCGCTGACTTGGCCCCGCACCCACCCGCCGACGATCATTCCGAGAATTGCCGGAACAAGCGCGAGCAGCGAAGCTCCGGCCGTCGTCGCCTGAAAAGAACCGCCGAATGCGAGCGCGGCGGTGAGCGCAACAGTGGACACGGTGAACGATAGGCCGAGCGCCTGAATAAGATCGTCCTTTGCGAGCCCGAGCGCGCCGAGATAGGGCACCGCCGGTATGACGAAGACGCCGGTTGCCGCTGTGATCAAACCGGTTGTCAGGCCGATGAGCGGCGCGAGCCACCATTCAAAGGCGGGCCTCACCGAAAAGCGAAAGTGCGTGAGGCCAAGAACGGCATAAGCAATCAATACCACGCCAAGCGCGACGACCGCGCGGTCCGCAGCGTCACCCTGCATGAATCCCTTTCCAGCAAGTGTGCCGATGACAACACCGGCCATCATCGGCCACAAACGGCGAACCAGGGCGCCGAAGCGCGGGCCGGCCGCGAGCTGCCAGACATTCGTTACGAACGACGGCACGATCAACAGCGCGGCGGCTTCGACCGGTGCCATGATGACAGTGAGCAACCCCATCGAAACGGTGGGCAGACCAAGCCCGATAACGCCCTTGATGAATCCGGCAAGCAGGAACGTCAGAGCGGAGACAACGACCGCGAATGGTTCGAAGGCGGGAAACAATTGAGACAACCTGTCGGCGGCGCGTTCGCACTAGACCTGCAATGCGTATCCAAGATCGACGTCGCACGCCGCTTGGCCGCCACGGAATCCCACATCCTCTGCGGTGACCTCGATCAAAACGACTTTCACATCATTCGAAGGCACATCGAAGCGCCGCAGATTTTCTGTCATCGCCCGATACAGATTTCGCTTTGCATCGAGCGAGCGGCCTCTGAAGAGAACGATCTCGATCCGCGTGAATCGCTTCCCCGCGTCAAGCGGCGTGAGATAGCTGCCGACCGGGTACTCGATCAGTCGCGCCAATGGCTCGTCATCGGGCGTGTGCAGCGTCTCAACGACGGCTCGGTGAACCGCCTCAAGAAGGGCGGTCTGTCTGTCCTTCAGCCATGAACCTCTGACCTCAACCAGAATATCAGGCATCGCACATTCCTCAGAATTCGATTTCCGTCAGTCATGCAGAAGCATGTCGCGGAGCGCGTCATCTTGGACGCGCTGCTCTCTCGCGGCGGGCGCGGCTAGTGCATCGATGGAGGCCTGATTCCGATCGAGGAATGCAAGCTGAGGGTTTCCGGAGCTGACCGGTAAAGCAACGAGGATCAGTCCGAGCAGCGCCAAGGCGGCGAGCCGTATCGCGATAATGCCGAGGAAAATTTCCGTGCCCACCATCACCATCTCCATCGAAAACGCGATTGCCCGAATCTGAGATCGGGCGCGCCGCGTTACAATGTGGAAGGTTCCCGGGGCAGCCTTCGGCCTGGACGAAGGCCATTGTCCAACGCACGCTTGGCCGGCAAAGATGGAAAGCCATGCGCTTCGACCTCACGGATCTTCGTCTGTTCCTCCACGTGATCGAGGCGGGAAGCATCACGCACGGCGCTAACAGAGGCGGTCTCGCGCTTGCCTCGGCGAGCGAGCGCATCCGCGACATGGAGGAGACGAGCGGCGTCTCGTTGCTCGAGCGCAATCCGCGTGGGGTTCAGCCGACAGCCGCCGGCCACGCGCTCGCGCATCATGCCCGCGTCGTGCTCGGGCAAATGGAACAGATGCGCGGTGAGCTCGGACAATACGCCAAGGGATTGCGCGGGCACGTGCGCCTGCTGTCGAACACCGCCGCGTTGCTCGAATTCCTGCCCGATACTTTGGCTACATTCCTCGCCGCTCATCCGACGATAGATGTCGATGTCGAGGAGCGGACGAGCAGAGAGATTGTCGCCTCTGTGGCCGGAGGTCTCGCCGATATTGGTGTCGTTGCCGATACAACCGATCTTGGAGCACTTGAGACGCTTCCATTCCGAACCGACCGGCTCGTGCTGATCATTCCCGAAAGCCACGCCTTTGCCGAATGCCGCTCGATCACCTTTCGTGAAGCGTTGGCCGAGCCCTTCATCGGCCTGAGCCACGGGAGCGCCCTGCAGGCCTATCTCTCTGACCACGCAGCACGCACGGGTCGCACGCTCAAACTCCGCGTCCGCGTCAGCGGAGTGGACGCTGTTTGCCGAATGGTCGAGAGGGGAGTCGGCGTTGCAATCGTTTCGGAAGTGGCTGCCGAGCGTTTCCGTCAAACGGCGGCAATTCGATCTGTGCCGCTCGACGAGCAGTGGGCGCTGCGTCACCTCGTTATCTGCGCCCGCGACATGGCGGCGCTACCGCGGCATGCCCAAGAACTCGTGCAGCACCTGACGGAAAGCCGGGAGCCCGTCACGATCGCTAAGAGCGCGGATTAATCCGCATTCTGCTTGGGTCTGACCGCCCACGAAGTGCAAGGTTAAGCCGACCTTAACTCGGGCTTTCTAACCTTCGGGAACGCCGTTGCGATCGCGACGATGGACCTGATGCGCAGCAGCACCCTTTCCGCTACCCTCGATCACATTCCTGTTCCGATCCGCGCCTTCGTCGCGCGCCGCATGGCGGAGGGATCGGGCATCCTGATCCTTGGCCTGTCGGCCGCCTACACGCTTTCGCTCGTCACCTGGTCGGTACGCGACCCAAGTCTCAACCATGCGACCGCAGGTCCGATCCGCAACCTGCTCGGCTTCAAGGGCGCGATCGTCGCCGATCTAACGATGCAGCTCATCGGAATTGCGGCGGTCGCATTGTTATTGCCACCACTCGTGTGGAGCTGGCGCCTCGTTCGGCGCCGCCACCTCGACAGCGCCAAATGGCGGCTCATTCTTTGGCTCGGCGGCACGATCTGCGCTGCCGGCCTCGCCTCGCTCTTGCCGGTGACCGACCGCTGGCCGCTGCCGACCGGCCTCGGCGGCGTGTTCGGCGACGCCCTGCTCTCGCTGCCAAGGCGGCTCATCGGCGGCTCGCATATCGCGGTAGCGATCTCGGCCGCTATCTTGCTCGTCGCCACGATCCTCTGCCTCGCCGGATCGATCCGCGCCGGCGCGCGCACGAACGACAGCGAGGAAGAGGAGGATTTCGCGCCGCGCGAGACACGCAGCGACGACGACGCGGCGGGCGAGCCGGGCCTGTTCCTCGTCGCGCTCGGCGCGCTGATCCACGGCCTTTTGAGCGTACGCGCTGCGCTTCGCCGCAGCCTCATCAACGCGAAGCACAATTGGTCGAAGCGCGCGCAAAGCGCCGCGACAGCCAATTTGCCGGCGGCAAGTCCTGCCGAGCGCCGCGAGCCTTCCTTTGCTCCGCCGACGTTCGATCCGACGCTGTATGCGCCGCCGTCGGTACGCGAGGCGAACGCACACGCACCGCGCAGCGTCAACGCAACGATCACGCCGGTGCGGCGGACATCGCGCGAGCCGGCGCGCGGCAAACGCAATTCCTATCAGCTCCCGGCCCTGCAACTCCTATCGGAAGCGAAGAAAATCGTCGGCACCAAGATTTCGGAAGAAGCGCTCGAACAAAACGCGCGTCTGCTCGAAGGCGTGCTCGACGATTTCGGCGTCAAAGGCGAGATCATCCAGGTCCGCCCGGGTCCTGTCGTCACGCTCTACGAACTCGAGCCGGCGCCCGGCATCAAATCGTCGCGCGTGATCGGCCTTGCCGACGACATCGCGCGTTCGATGTCAGCAGTCTCCGCGCGCGTCGCTGTCGTGCAAGGACGCAACGCCATCGGCATTGAGCTGCCGAACCAGAAGCGGGAGACGGTGTTCCTGCGCGAGCTTCTCGCGTCGCAGGATTTCGACAAGACCAAGCATCGCCTTGCGATCGCGCTTGGCAAGATGATCGGTGGCGAGCCGGTTATCGTCGATCTCGCGCGCATGCCGCATCTGCTTGTCGCCGGCACCACAGGTTCCGGCAAATCGGTCGCGATCAACACGATGATCCTGTCGCTGCTCTACCGGCTGAAGCCGGAGGAATGCAGGCTCATCATGATCGATCCGAAAATGCTCGAACTCTCCGTCTATGACGGCATCCCGCATCTTCTCACGCCCGTCGTCACCGATCCAAAGAAAGCGGTTGTCGCGCTCAAATGGGCCGTGCGCGAGATGGAGGACCGCTACAAGAAAATGTCGAAGGTCGGCGTGCGCAATATCGACGGCTTCAATGCGCGCGTCGCCGAGGCGGATGCAAAAGGCGAGACGATCACGCGAACGGTGCAGACCGGCTACGACAAGGAAACCGGCGAGGCGATCTACGAGCAGGAGGAGATGGAACTCTCCGTCCTGCCTTACATCGTCGTCATCGTCGACGAGATGGCCGACCTGATGATGGTTGCCGGCAAGGATATCGAAGGCGCGATCCAGCGCCTGGCGCAGATGGCGCGCGCCGCCGGCATCCACCTCATCATGGCGACGCAGCGCCCTTCGGTCGACGTCATCACCGGCACGATCAAGGCGAACTTCCCGACTCGCATATCCTTCCAGGTCACGTCGAAGATCGACAGCCGCACCATCCTCGGCGAGCAGGGCGCCGAGCAGCTACTCGGCCAAGGCGACATGCTCTACATGGCCGGTGGCGGCCGCATCTCGCGCGTCCACGGTCCCTTCGTCTCGGACACCGAGGTCGAACGCGTCGTGGCGCATCTGAAGAGTCAGGGCCAACCCGAATATCTCGATGCGATCACCGCCGAGGACGAGGAGCCGGAGAGCGAAGGCGAGCTGCCTTCGGCGGGCTCCATGGACGCGGAAGAAGCAATGGACCTCTACGATCGCGCCGTGGCGATCGTGCTGCGCGACCGCAAATGCTCGACGAGCTACATCCAGCGCCGGCTCTCTGTCGGCTACAACAAAGCGGCTTCGCTGGTCGAGCGCATGGAGAAGGAAGGCGTCGTCGCGCCTGCCAACCATTCCGGCAAGCGCGAAATCCTGGTCGGCGGGGGCGTCGATCGCGGCGCATTCGACCTCCGCCCGGTAGAATGAAGCTTAGCTGCGGCGTCAAACCCAAAAATGCCACACGGGCCGCCTAACGAGCAGGCTTCCGCAACGTCAGCGACCTGAGATGAAGCACAGAGCAGCCGTCCCGCTTGCCGCCCTGCGGCGCGCCCTTCTGCCGCTCGCCGCACTCGTTCTCCCGGGTGCAGCCTTTGCCGAGGCCGCCCCACCGCGCCCGCCGATCGATCTCAATCCTCCGGCCGCCAAGGCGTCGCCTGTTGCGCAGCCGCCCGCCGCGGCTGGCAAGAAATCCGCCGCCGCGACCAATCCGACTCCGGCACCCTTCAATCCCTACGTCGCGATCGAGAAGGCCAACGCCTATTTCAATGGTGCCGGCACGATGGTCGGCGATTTCGTCCAGGTCGGCGCCGATGGCCGCCGCTCGGAAGGCAAGCTCTATGTCCAGCGCCCCGGCAGGCTGCGCTTCGAATATGCCCAGCCGGCTTCGCTCGAAGTGATCGCCGACGGCGTCAAGGTCGCCATCCGCGACCGAAAGCTCTCGACGCAGGATCTCTACTTCATCCAGCAGACGCCGCTGAAATTCCTGTTGAAGGACAAGATCGATCTCGCCAAGGACACCAAGGTCCTCGACGTCACCAACGATCCAAACAACACGACGATCGTGATCGAGGACGGCACCACGCTCGGCGGCACGTCGAAAATCCGATTGATGTTCGATCCCGCGACTTACCAATTAAAGCAATGGCTGGTGACCGATCCGCAGGGCTACGACACGCTCGTGTCGCTCTACAACATGGATTTCAAGGAAAAGCCCGACCCGAGCCTGTTCACGATCAATTATTGATCGTCATTCCCAGAAATTGATGCAAGTTGCCCCTAGATTCCCGCTTGCGCGGGAATGACAGCGCGCATTGCGCGAAATAGCGGGGATTGCCATATCCGCAATCTTGCAGCTTTTGCCTTCGCATGATGAAAGCCGCGGCAGGATTGGAGCCCGTTCGTGCGGCTGAACATCGCCACCTGGAACATCAATTCGGTGCGGCTGCGCATGCCGATCGTTGCGCATTTCCTCAAAAAGCACCGGCCGGACGTGCTGTGCCTGCAGGAGACGAAGTGCCGCGACGGCGAATTTCCATATAAGCGGCTGAAGCGGCTTGGCTACACGCATATCGCGATCAACGGCCAGAAGGGCTATCACGGCGTCGCCATCGCTTCGCGTCTGCCGCTCGATACGATCGGCAAGCGCGATTTCTGCGACAAAGGCGACGCGCGGCATTTGTCGGTCGCGGTGCAGGTGGGCGGGCGCGCCGTCGCGCTGCATAATTTCTATGTGCCGGCGGGCGGCGACGAGCCCGACCCCAAGATCAATCCGAAATTCGCGCATAAGCTCGCCTTTCTCGACGAAATGTCGGGATGGATATCGGGCGAAAGAATCGCCAACGCGCCGGCGATCATGGTCGGCGATCTCAACGTCGCGCCGCTCGAGACCGACGTGTGGAGTCACAAGCAACTTCTGAAAGTGGTGAGTCACACGCCGATCGAAGTGGAAAAACTTGGTCGCGTGCTGCAATCCGGACCGTGGGTCGATGCGATGCGCCACCACGTGCCGCATCAGCAAAAACTCTATACGTGGTGGAGCTACCGCTCGCCGGATTGGGCGAAAGCCAACAAGGGCCGAAGGCTCGATCACGTCTGGGTCAGCGGCTGCCTGCAGCCGGGATTGGGCGGCTTACACGTGTTGAAAGAAGCGCGCGGCTGGGAGCGTCCGTCGGATCACGTACCGGTGATGATCGAGATGGATGTGTGAGCACTGTTCACCCACGAAAACGACCGCTCAGGCCCACCTTCCCGGAGCAGATGCGTTTGTCCTGGACCCCGGATTCGCATTTCGCTTTGCTCCATGCGTCCGGGGAAGTGGGCCTTAATCGCGTGTAGAGTCTACCGCTTCGCGCCCTCCGCAATCGACATCAGCGCGCGTTCTGCCATTGCCGCGCCGATGCGCTGTTCGCGCCGCGTGCGGCTGACAAGATCGGCAAGCGCGCGGATCGTGCGAAACAACTTTTCCCGCGACCACGCGCGCAAATGTTTTTCGATCAAGCCGCGCTTGCCAAAACCGACGCCGCTGCGAAATACCAAACCCATCGCTTGATCGATCGGTTGCCCCGACTCGATTGCGAGCCGCGCGCGATGCAGCGCCACGGCATAACGCAATGCCGCGGCCAACACGACGCTCGGCTCGCCGCCCGTCGCCATCAGCCGCTCGAAGGCGCCCGGCACAGACTCGATATCGCCGGAAAACGCCTGCAGCACGGCATCGTCATGTGCACTCGTCGAGGCATCGCAAACCAGCGTTTCGACATCATCAAGCGTGATGCGCGCGCGGCCATGCGCGGCGAGGACGAGCTTGCTTATTTCGGAGCGCGTGCTCAGCCGATCTTCGCCGAGCAGAGCAATGAGCGTCTCGCGCGCGTCGTCATCAAGCGTCAAGCCCGCCGTTTTCAGCTCGTCATTGATGAGACGCTGCACATCCGCGGCGCTATCGGGCGAACATTCGATCGCCGCGGCGGTACGCTCTTTCTCGAACAGCTTGCGCAGCGCGTGATCGCGTTTCAACGCACCGGCTTCGATCAACACGGCACTTTCCGTCGGCGCTTTAAGCAACGGCTCGATTGCCGGCACGATGTTCTTGCCGCCGAGCTCGACATGCACGGCGCGCCGGCCGCCAAACAGCGGAATGGTGTTGGCTTCATCGGCAAGGCGCAGCGGATCGCCAGCGAGCTCGTCGCCGTCCAACGCGACAAGCTGAAACGGATCGGCGGGATCCTCGACGAGCGCTTGCAAGAGCTTTCGCGCGCGCTCGCGCACGAGGCCGGAATCGCTGCCGTGGATGAGGAAGAGTTTGGTCTCGGCTGGCGGGCGGGCGACAAACCGGTCCGCCTCGCCGCTCCTGATGGCGGTCAAGCCAGATCAGCCGCGGCTGGCAAGCGCCGCAGAAACGCGGGTGCGGATTGCGTCGGCAATGACTTTGGCGTTGCGCGTCTCGGCGTCGCGCGCCGCCTGCACGTTGGAAATTCGCTGGGTGGTGCGGTCGTAGCTCGCGACGCTGAACGCCGTGCCCTTTGTGATCGGCTCGCCGCCTGCCACCGGTATCAGCACGTAATCGGCATCAACGATCACCGTCGCCGCCGTCGCGCGCGCCGACACCGTGTCGATGATCGGGGTTTGCACGCGTTCACGCAACGTGACGGTCAGGCGATATTTCGCCGGGACCGTCGAACCCGTGCCATTGAACGCGAAGGCAAGCTCGTTCTCGAGGTAATGGCCGATGCGATCGGGAACGATGGGATTGACCGCGATTGCCTGCAATTCGCTCTCGAGCGAGCCACCATTGGCAAGCGGGCCGTAGAGCGGCTGGAAGCAGCCGCCGAGCGCGAGCGGGAGCAAAAGGGCGAGGGCCCTGAATATTCCCGCTGTTTGGCGCTTACGCCACGACATTCACGATCCTCTGCGGCACGACGATGATCTTCTTCGGCGCCTTGCCGGCCAGTGCCCGCTGCACCGGGTCGAGCGCCAGGGTCGCCGCCTCGATTGCCGCTTGGTCCGCGTCGCGCTCGATCACCAGATCCGCCCGCTTTTTGCCGTTCACCTGTACAGGCAAGCTTAGCATGTCCTCGATTACCAAAGTCCGGTCGGCGACCGGCCAGGGCGCCTCCGCCACGGGCGAGCCGTGGCCGAGATCGGTCCAGCATTCTTCAGCAAGATGCGGCATCATCGGGGCGAAGAGCTGAACGAGGACGTCCGCGGCCTCGGCGAAGGCGGCGCGAAGGTCGGCAGGAATGTCGCCGGCCTCCACCTCATCGAGCGCGGCGGTCAGCGAATTCGTCAGCTCGTAGATATGCGCGACACAGCGGTTGAAGCGCAGCCGCTCGATATCCTCCCCGACCTTGATCAGCGCCGAATGCGCGGCCTTGCGGACGGCCCGCGCCGGCGCGCTGCCGCCATTCGCCGAGGACGGCGTGCCGGCGGCGGCCCCCCTGAGGTCGCCAACCAGCCGCCAGAGGCGCTGCACCAGACGCGCAGCGCCCTGCACGCCCTCTTCGGTCCAGATGACGTCGCGCTCCGGCGGCGAATCCGACAGCATGAACCATCGCGCGGTGTCGGCACCGAAGGACTGGATGATGTCGTCAGGGTCGACGGTGTTGCG
>JAFAVH010000019.1 GCA_019242655.1 Methylobacteriaceae bacterium | reverse complement strand
GAGTTAATCCCTCGCGAATTGTTCCGGCCGGGAGACCGCGTTCGCGCCTATGTTTATGACGTTCGCCGCGAGCAACGCGGTCCCCAGATTTTTCTTTCCCGCACCCATCCGCAATTCATGGCGAAGCTTTTTTCTCAGGAGGTGCCTGAAATCTATGACGGCATCATCGAGGTGAAGTCGGTCGCCCGCGATCCCGGCTCCCGCGCGAAAATCGCCGTCATCTCGCGCGATTCGTCGATCGATCCGGTCGGCGCTTGCGTCGGTATGCGCGGCTCGCGCGTGCAGGCGGTCGTCAACGAGCTGCAGGGCGAAAAGATCGACATCATTCCGTGGTCGCCTGATGCCGCGACCTTCATCGTCAACGCGCTGCAGCCGGCGGAAGTGGTCAAGGTCGTGCTCGATGAAGATTCCTCGCGCATTGAAGTTGTCGTGCCCGACGACCAGCTATCCCTGGCGATCGGCCGGCGCGGCCAGAACGTGCGTCTCGCCTCGCAGCTCACCGGCTGGGACATCGACATCCTGACGGAAGCGGAAGAATCCGAGCGCCGTCAGAAAGAATTTATCGAGCGCACGAATACGTTCATGCAGGCACTCGACGTCGACGAGGTCGTCGGCCAGCTGCTTGCGTCGGAAGGCTTCCGCTCGATCGAGGAGCTCGCCTTTGTCGATACGTCGGAGCTCGCCGGCATCGAGGGCTTTGACGAAGACACCGCTCAGGAAATCCACGCCCGCGCGCAAAACTATCTCGCGCGTATCGAGGCCGAGAATGATGAGCGCCGCCGCGAGCTCGGCGTCGCGGATGAACTGAAGGACATCGAGGGTGTCACAACGGCGATGCTGGTGAAGTTCGGCGAGAACGACGTGAAAACGGTCGAAGACCTTGCCGGCTGCGCGACGGACGATCTTGTCGGCTGGACCGAGAAGAAGGATGGCGAGACAATCAATAACCCGGGCTTCCTCGACGGTTTGGATCTGTCACGGGAAGAAGCCGAAGGCATGATCATGAATGCGCGCGTCAAAGCGGGCTGGATCGACGAAGCCGATTTGCACCGGGCAGAGGAAACTGAAGAAGCAGAACCGCAGCATGCTGCGGAGTGAATCTGAGGAGCGTTGGACGGCGTGTTGGCGCAGGCGCGTGATGAGGCGGCATTGGCCGGTGGAAGCGATTCCGCCGGACGTCTTGGGCGCGCAAATTGCGACGGTCCGGAGCGGATGTGTATCGTCACCCGCGACCGCCGCGGTCCCGAGGATCTGATCCGCTTCGTTCTCGGGCCGGACGGCAACGTTGTTCCCGACATCAAAGCGAAATTGCCCGGGCGCGGCGTTTGGGTCACGGCGCGGGCACAGATCGTCGAGCAAGCTGTTCGCCGTCAGGCTTTTGCGCGCGGGCTGAAGGCAAACGCCAAAGCGGCGATCACCTTGCCGGATGACGTAGACGCGTTGCTCGAACGCGACTGCCTCCAATCGCTGTCGCTTGCCAACAAAGCCGGCGCTGTCGTCACGGGGTTCACCAAGGTCGAGACCGCGATCGAGAGCGGCAAAATCGCGCTCGTCCTGCACGCTCGCGACGCGGGCGCCGACGGCAGCCGGAAAATCGCACAAGCACTACGGCGCAAGTTCGGTCCGGATGCGCCGCCGCAGATTAATCTTTTTGGCCCGAACCAATTGGATTTGGCACTCGGGCGGGCAAATGTGGTACACGCGGCGCTCAAAGCGTCGCCGGCGAGCAGCGCGTTCCTGGTGCGGTGCCGCCGGCTTGCTGCATACCGCGCGACGAGCATCGCGGACGAGCCGCGGGAAATCGATTTGTCTCCGGAGGCCGGCTCCGGAGTGGTGGATGAGCAGGGGCTTAGGCCCGGGACTGAGGTATGACTGAGACGAAGAACACGGGGGAGAAGACCCTTTCGGTGCCGGGCAAAACGCTTTCTCTGAAGCGCTCGGTCGAGCAGGGCATGGTGCGCCAAAGTTTTTCGCATGGCCGCTCGAAGGCGGTCGTCGTCGAGAAGGTGAAACGACGCCCCGGTCCGGGCGAAAAGCCGGCCGCCGCGAGCGTCACCTCGGCCCCGACACCGGTTGCGCCGCTGGTCCGGCCGCAGCCGGCGACCACGCCGTCCGGCCGCGCAATGCCGCCCTCGGGGGCGCCCGCTCCCGCGGCGGAAGCACCGCGTCCCGCTGCGCCACGTTCGGCCAGCGGCGTCGTTCTGCGCACCCTCACCGACGAGGAACGTGAGGCCCGCGCCCGCGCCCTCGTCGACTCCCGTTCGCGTGAAGAAGAGGACCGTCGTCAGGCTGAGGTCGATGCCAAGGCGCGCGCCGAACGCCAAGCCCGCGAACAGTCCGAACGTGATGCTGCCGAGGCACGCAAGCGCGAGGAGGACGCCCGCCACCAGCGCGATGCCGAGACAAAGCGCAAGGCCGAGGAAGAAGCACGCAGACGCTTGCCGCAAGAGGCCGCACCGGGCACGCCAGGCGCGCGCCCCGGAGAGCCGGCCGAGGAACGCCGTCCCGGACCAGGGTTGTTGCGCCGTCCGCTGTCAATGCCGAAAACGCCGCTGCCGCCCCGGCCGACGCGCGGCGGAGAAAAGAGCCGCGGGCGCCTGACGGTCGCCAGCGCGACCGCCGGCGAAGATGAGCGTACGCGTTCCGTCGCCTCCTTCCGCCGGCGCGTGCAGCGCCTCAAGGGCTTCGGCACCAACGATCAGAAGGAAAAGCTCGCCCGCGAAGTGGTCCTGCCCGAGACGATGACCGTCCAGGAACTGGCGAACCGCATGTCGGAGCGGGCGGTCGACGTCATCAAGCTGCTGATGCGTCAGGGTGAAATGCGCAAGATCACCGACGTGATCGATGCCGACACCGCACAGCTAATCGCCGAGGAACTCGGCCACACCGTCAAACGCGTCGCTGAATCCGACGTCGAGGAAGGCTTGTTCGACGCGCCCGATGAGGATGCCACGCTCGAGCCGCGTCCGCCCGTCGTCACCATCATGGGCCATGTCGATCACGGCAAGACGTCGCTGCTCGACGCGATCCGCCATGCCAACGTGGTGTCGGGCGAGGCCGGCGGCATCACCCAGCATATCGGCGCCTATCAGGTGACCGCACCGAATGGCGAGCCGATCACATTCATCGACACGCCCGGCCACGCCGCCTTCACCGCGATGCGCGCGCGCGGCGCGAAAGTGACCGACATCGTCGTGCTGGTCGTCGCCGCCGACGACGGCGTCATGCCGCAGACGGTCGAAGCGATCAATCACGCCCGCGCCGCCAAGGTGCCGATGATCGTCGCGATCAACAAAATCGACAAACCCGATGCCAAGCCGGACCGTGTCCGCACCGAACTCCTGCAGCACGATGTGCAAGTCGAAAGCATGGGCGGCGAGACGCTCGAGATCGAGGTGTCCGCCACCAAGCAGACCAACCTCGACAAGCTGCTCGAGGCAATCGCACTGCAGGCGGAGGTGCTCGATCTCAAGGCCAATCCGGAGCGCGCCGCCGAAGGCACCGTCATCGAGGCGCGGCTCGATCGCGGCCGCGGACCTGTGGCGACAGTGCTCGTGCAACGAGGCACGCTCGATGTCGGCGATATCGTCGTTGCCGGCACGCAATGGGGCCGCGTCCGTGCCCTCCTTGACGATAAGGGCGAGGCAGCGCTCGATGCCGGCCCCTCGGCCCCT
>JAFAVH010000280.1 GCA_019242655.1 Methylobacteriaceae bacterium | reverse complement strand
CCCGTCACGGGGCCTGTAGACTATGCGGGCGGCAGATTCGACGGGGCTTCACGACGGGAGGAGGTGCCCGGGTTGACAGTTCATGTTCATCCACTCGTGTCGCCCGAAGCCTGTCCGGCGCTCGTTCTGAATGCGGATTTCCGTCCGCTGAGTTATTATCCCCTCTCGCTCTGGTCGTGGCAGGACGCGATCAAGGCCGTGTTCCTCGATCGGGTAAACATCGTCTCGAATTACGAGCGCGTCGTGCGCAGCCCGAGCTTCGAGATGGCGCTGCCGTCCGTCGTCTCGCTCAAGAACTACGTCAAGCCGTCGCGCTATCCCGCCTTCACGCGGTTCAACGTGTTCCTGCGCGACCGCTTCACCTGTCAATATTGCGGCGAGCGCGATGAGCTTACCTTCGACCATGTGGTGCCGCGCTCGAAGGGCGGTCACACGACGTGGGAGAACGTCGTTGCGGCCTGCTCGTGCTGCAATCTGAGGAAGGGCGACCGCCTCACGCGCGAAGCGCATATGTATCCGGCGCGCATGCCGTATCAGCCGACCGTGCACGATCTGCACCAGAACGGGCGGCTGTTCCCGCCGAATTATCTGCACGAAAGCTGGATGGACTATCTCTACTGGGATTCCGTGCTCGAGCCGTAGCGGCTTCTATTCGGGAAGCGCCATCTCCTCGGCGGAGATCGCGACGCGTCTTTCGCGCAGAAAGATGTACAATCCGGCGGCGATGATGATCGCGGCGCCGATCAATGTCTGGACGTCCACAAGCTCGCCGAATATGCGCCAGCCGAACAGCACGCCCCAAACGATCATCGTGTACTGATAGGGAACGACCACCGAGGCCGCCGCGAAGCGCAGGGCCATGTTGATCGAGAAGTGGCCGAGGAGCGATCCGACGCCGAGGGACACGAGCAGCGCGAGACCCGCCGCATTCGGCGGGCGCCAGCCCTGCACAATCGTTGCGCCGCAGCCAAACACCAAGGCGACGCCGAACTGCCAAAGTAAAAGCACCGGCGCCGGTGTCTCGCCGACGCGCCGCGTCGTGATCATGAAGCAGGCATAAGCGAAGCTGCCAATCAGCGCGCTCAGCGAGCCGATGTTGAACGCGCCGCCGGAGGGATGCAGCGCAAGGACAACGCCGCAAAAGCCAGCGAGCACGCCGCTCCACCGGCGCCAGCCGACATGCTCCCGTAAAAGCCACGGCGAAAGCGCGGTGACGTAGATCGGCCCGGCGAGGTAATAGGTCGTGACTTCGGCGAGCGGCAGCATCGTCAAGGCAGAGAAGAAGAACGCCGCTTCAGCCGTCGCGAGCATCCCGCGAACGAGATGAAGCCAAAGTGCTCCGGTTTGCGGAATTGGGCTTGCACGCGTGCCCACAAGCAGCGGCAGGATGATGCAGAGGCCGGTGATGCTGCGCACGAGCATCATCTGCCCGACCGAGTAGGTGGCGAGCACATATTTGCCGAGCGCGTCGTTCACCGCGAAGAAGAACACGGCAAGCAGCATGAAAGCGATGCCGGCCGAGGGCCGGGAACGGATCAGAGCGCGCATTCCATTATCTCTAGACGAGCATCCATGCAGTGGTGATAGCGAACCAGAGCAAATTTGCCTCTTGGTGCATGCGAGGCGCACCTGCCTCTGGACCCCGGACGACGCTTCGCGGCTCCGGGGATGTGGCGCGTGATACACGACGGATGACGCGCGTCCCCTTCTCCCATCAAGGAAGAAGGCGCACTCACGATCAGCATCGGGCGCAAATTGAGATTTCACTTGACTTTCTTGAAAATATTCCTACTGTCTTATTCGTTCCGCCCATTTAGGGCATCGTCCGGCTTCCGTACCGGGCGATGCGGGTGGGAAGCGGCGCCTGCGGCGTGAGCATCGGAACTCGCGTCTCGGGAGGCTCTTGCAAACCGGTGACGTGCGCCGCAAGGCGCGCGGCGCGGAGTAACCCGCCCGTCCGGCAATACGACCGGTCCGCGGCTCAGATCGCTTAAGCGGGCTTGAGGTGGCAGCACCGAAGTCCGCGAAGATGCGGGAAGCGAGAGTCAGAAATCGCCGTACACGTGGCGCCGGGCGACCGGCATAAAAAAATTAGGATCGGCCGCCCGGCGCCCGTGTCCTTCTATCTCTCCACTACGCGCGATCATCGCGCAACAAGGATGATGCACGCCCGCAAAAGGGAAGCATGCAGACAACCTCTCGAACCCTGCCGCGCATGATATAGAGTCCGAACGCAGCTCGAGGACGCCAGAGAACGGCATGAAAGTCTCACTCATCCAGATGAACTCGATCAATGACAAGGCCGCCAATATCGCCGCGGCTGAGGCGCTGATTGAGCGCGCGGTGTC
>JAFAVH010000237.1 GCA_019242655.1 Methylobacteriaceae bacterium | reverse complement strand
TTCGCGACGACACGCGCTTCTTCGCAACGCGCGCCGATTTCCGCCGGTGGGCCGAAGGACGGCGAACGTATCGCATGGAGTTCTTTTACCGCGAGATGCGGCGGCGCACCGGCATCCTCATGGACGGAGATCAGCCGGAAGGCGGCGAATGGAATTTCGACAAGCAAAATCGCAAGCCGCTGCCGCGAGATATCTCCGTAAACGAGCGGCGCATCTACGAGGCGGACGCGGTCACGCGCGGCGTGCTCGATCTGGTCGGCGAATTTTTCGCTCGTCATTTCGGCGATCTCGAGCCGTTCCAATGGGCCATCACGCGCGAGGAGGCCCTCGTCGCGCTGGACGAATTCATCGAATATGCACTGCCGTCGTTCGGCGATTATCAGGACGCGATGAGCTCGAAAGAGCCGTTTCTCTTTCACTCTATTTTGTCACCGTACATCAATGCCGGGCTTTTGTTGCCGCGCGAGGTCGTTCAGCGCGCTGAAGAGGCTTATCGCGACGGTGGCGTACCTCTCAATGCGGCCGAGGGTTTCATCCGCCAAATCCTCGGCTGGCGCGAATACATCAGAGGCATCTATTGGCTGAAAATGCCGGATTATGCCGAAAGCAATTTCTTCAACGCGACGCGTCCGCTGCCGTCATTCTATTGGACCGGAGAGACGCGCTCGAATTGCTTGCATCATTGCATCAGCGGCACGAAACGGCACGCCTACGAGCATCATATTCAGCGGCTGATGGTGACGGGGAATTTCGCGCTCATTGCGGGATTCGATCCGGCGCAAGTGGAAGAATGGTATCTGATCGTCTTCGCCGACGCATACGAATGGGTCGAGCTGCCGAACACGCACGGCATGATCTTGTACGCGGACGGCGGTCTGCTCGGGTCGAAACCGTATGCGGCGTCCGGCACCTACATCAACAAGATGTCGGACTACTGCCGCGGCTGCACATACGATGTGCGTCAGCGCAGCGGGCCGGACGCCTGTCCCTTCAATTATCTCTATTGGGACTTCCTCATTCGCAATCGCGCGAAGCTCGAGGGCAATCCGCGCCTCAAGATGCCGTACCGGACGCTCGACGAGATGCAGGCGGAGCGCGTCGCCGAAATCCGCGCCGATGCCGCACGCTATCTGAATAGCTTGACGCCCAGCCAGCCCGGCGACTACTGACCCGGCTTGACGGACCCGATGCTATAACCCATTTGCATTGCTGCGGCGCACCATAGCCGATTGCCGTTTGCCACCCGCTGTGGCAGGACGGCGCCCCAATCCTCATCAGCTCACCGGAAGAGATGCCGCCTTACAACGGACACAACTTTCAAGACCGCCAAACCGAGGCGGCAAACGCCAGAAAAGCCCAGCTCGAGAAGTTCCGCTCCCGTCCGGATTCGAGCGATCCCGCCGTTGTCGAGAAGCAGGCACAGCGCCGCGCGGTCATCGAGGCGCGCAAGGTTCGCGAGGCGGAGCGCGAGCGCAAGCGCAAGATCAAGGACGCCGAGGAGGCCGCACGTAAGGCCGCCAATGAGGCGGCGCGTCAGGAGCAGCTCAGGCTTGAAGCGGAGCTTCAGGAGCAGCTTCGGCTTGAAGAGATCGCGCGCAAAGAGGTGCTTGAGGCCGAGAAGAAAGCCGAGCGTGACGCCCGCTATGCCGCTCGTAAAGCACGCAAAGCGCAGCGTAAAAACGAAATTCAGCGCTATCGCTAAGCGCTAAACGGACCGGCCGTTCGCGAGATTGGCAGTGCGCCTATTATTTTTTCTCGGCCGGTCCTGATTTCGAGCCGGGCTTCCCTGGCACGCCGGGCGCGCCGCTGACATTTGTCCGGTCGGCCTGCGGCGAGGCGTTGGGCTTGCCCGGGTCGCTGCTGTTCGGCATCCCGGTCGTTGGCGCAACCGTGCTGCCGGCGGCGGGGCCGGACGTGGTGCCCGATTGCTGGGCCAAGACTGCTGAGCTAAAGACCGCCGAGCCGATAAGCAGCGAGGCGGCAAACGCCGCTCCGGTCACGAGAGTTGGTGCGCGCATCGTTGTCCTCCCTGTGGCTTTGTCGTGCCGAGGACAACGCCACGTGCCCCCTCGGGTTGCCCGTCGAGCCGGCACGCCGCTATGCATTGGATGCACCCCGCCGGTACCGAAAAGAGTTGGCAAACGGGCGTGAGCCGCCTAAATTGAGAGAGGCGTCCTGCTCACCGAAAAGGCAGCGGCGGCTGATCCTGAGAGGAGACGATCAATGGCTTGGACCACCCCGGTTCTCACCGAAGTTTGCGTCGGCATGGAAGTCACCAGCTACGCGTCGGCGGAAATCTAAAGGCCGCACGTCCGCTGAAGAAGCGGATGTGAATGGCCGGCGCGCTGCGGATTATCGTACTCGGTTCGGCGGCGGGCGGCGGCTTCCCACAGTGGAATTGCTTCTGTCCAAATTGCCGTCTCGCTTGGGAAGGTGACCCACGTGTTCGGCCTCGGACACAGTCGAGCCTAGCTATCAGCGCCGACGGGAATCGTTGGCTGCTTTTGAACGCCTCGCCTGACCTGCGGCAGCAGATTTACGCAAATAGCTGTCTCCACCCGCGGGGCGCGGCGCGCCAAACTCCCATTGCGGGAGTTTTCCTGACAAACGGTGACGTCGACCACCTCGCGGGTCTTTTGACCCTGCGCGAGCAGCAGGCCTTTACGATCTACGGCAGCGCCAGCTTGCTCGATCAGACAAAGCACGGCGCGTTCGGCGTGCTCAATCCCGATCTCGTGCGGAGACTGCCCGTCGCGCTGGAGGCGCAGATCGACATGGGCCTCGGTTTCACCATTCGGCCGTTCGCCGTGCCCGGCAAAGTGCCGCTCTATCTCGAAGGCGAGAGTGTCGAAATCGGCGCCGCGACCGACACGACGGTCGGCGTCGAAATCGATTGTGACGCGCGGCGCGCGATTGTCATTCCCGGCTGCGCAGACGTGACGGACGATGTCTTGCGCCGCGTCGAGGGCGCCGATGTGCTGTTCTTCGATGGTACGACGTTTACCGACGACGAGATGCTTCGCATGGGTCTGTCACAGAAGACCGCGTGGCGCATGGGCCATTGCGCCATCGACGGCGAGCGTGGCTCGCTCGCGCGCTTTGCTGATTCAAAGATCCGGCGGCGCGTCTACACGCATATCAACAATTCCAATCCGATTCTCCTCGAGGATTCGCCCGAACGCGCGAAGGTGGAAGCGGCCGGGTGGATCGTCGCGCATGATGGGCTGGAGATCGCGCTATGAGTGCGCGTGAGCCGCTGCCGGCGCAGGAGCTTGAGGCGGCGCTGCGCCATGTCGGTGCGACGCGCTATCACAACCTGCATCCGTTTCACAAAAGGCTGCATTCCGGCCAATGCACGTTCGAGGAAGTGCAGGCTTGGGCGCTCAATCGTTATTATTATCAGGCAATGATCCCGGTCAAAGACGCGACGGTTTTGTCGCGCATGACGTCCTCCGCGGATCGGCGCGAATGGCGTAAGCGCATCGAGGACCACGACGGCACGCGCGAGGGCGAAGGCGGCATCGAGCGCTGGCTAAAGCTCACGGAGAGTCTCGGTTTCAACCGCGATTACGTGGTCTCGACGCGCGGCATTCTTGCCGCGACGCGCTTCGCCGTCGAAGCCTACGTGAATTTCTGCGCGCAGAAGAGTCTGCTCGAAGCGGTCGCTTCATCGCTCACCGAGCTCTTCTCGCCAAACATTATCAACGAGCGCGTCAGCGGCATGTTGGCGCATTACGATTTTGTCAGCCGCGAAACGCTCGCTTATTTCACCGCGCGCCCGCCACAGGCGCAGCGCGACAGCGACTTCGCGCTCGCTTACGTCAAAGCGCACGCGAAGACGCGCATCGAGCAGGATGCGGTTATCCGCGCGCTCGAGTTCAAGACCGACGTGCTCTGGGTGCAGCTCGATGGGCTCTGGGGCGCCTATGTCGCCGGCGCGATCCCGCCCGGCGCGTGGCGTCCGGGTGAAGGCCTGCAAGCGCGCGAGAGCGCCGCATGAGCACGGCGGCGATCAGCGAGACGAGCGTGCCGCGGCTGCCGCGCGGCGTGCGCTTGAAGCATGACGACGCACGCAACGAGTGGCTGCTTCTCGCGCCCGAGCGCATCCTCAAGGCGGATCCGATCGCCGCGGAAATTCTGAAGCGCTGCACCGGCGAGGCGACGCTCGCCGCGATCGTCGACGATCTCGCTGCATCCTTCGGCGCCGACCGCGCGCGCATCGATACCGATGTGCGCAACCTGCTTGCCGGGCTCGCCGACAAGCGGATGGTGGAATTGTGAACGCGCCGGTCCATGTGCCGGTCCATGTTCCGCGCCCTGTGGGGCTGCTCGCGGAGCTGACGCATCGCTGCCCGCTCGGTTGCCCCTATTGTTCCAATCCGCTGGAAATGGATGCGCGCACGAGCGAGCTCGACACGCAGACATGGCTGCGCATCTTCTCCGAAGCCGCCGAGCTCGGCATCATTCACATCCATCTCTCCGGCGGCGAGCCGGCGTCGCGCCGCGATCTCGTCGAGATCGTCGCGCACTGCGCCAAGGTCGGGCTCTACACCAACCTCATCACGTCCGGCATCGGTCTGAGCGAAGAGCGCGTCGCCGAGCTTTCGCGCGCCGGTCTCGATCACGTGCAGCTGTCGATCCAGGACAGCGAAGCGGAGTCGGGCGATCGCATCGCCGGCTATGAAGGCGCTTTCGCGCGCAAGCGCGAGGTCGCACGCTCAGTGACCGCTGCCGGGTTTCCGCTGACCGTGAACGCCGTCATTCACCGCGCCAATGTTTCGCGCGCCGGCGCGATGGTGAAACTCGCGATCGAGCTCGGCGCCAAGCGCGTCGAGGTCGCGCACACGCAATATTATGGCTGGGCGAAGACCAATCGTGCCGCTTTGCTGCCGCCGCGCGCGGAAGCCGAGCGTGCCGTCGCCGAAGTCGAAGCGTTGCGCGCGCAATATAAAGGCGTGATCGTCATCGATCACGTCATCCCCGATTATCACGCGCATTTTCCGAAAGCCTGCATGGGCGGCTGGGCGCGACGGACGCTGAACGTGACGCCGGCCGGGAGGGTGCTGCCCTGCCATGCCGCGGAGACCATTCCCGGCCTCGAATTCTGGAACGTGCGCGAGCATGCGCTTGCCGACATCTGGTACACGTCACCGGCGTTTCAGGCATTTCGCGGCACCGAATGGATGCTGGAGCCGTGCCGCTCGTGCCCCCGCAAAGAGGTGGATTTCGGCGGCTGCCGCTGCCAGGCGATGGCGTTGACCGGCGATGCACGCAACGCCGATCCCGTCTGTCATCTCTCCCCCTATCACGATCGCGTCGAGGCGATCGTCAGCGAGGATACGGCGGCCGAGGCCGCGCCCGACTATGTTTATCGCCGGCTGCAACGCACGCCCGCGCCTGTTGCTTGATCCTTCAGGCGAGTTGATGCTCGCTCGCGATGCGCACGAGGTCGATGGCGGTTCGCGCGCCGAGCTTGCGTTTCAGGATCGAGCACGTATTGGCGACCGTCTTGTCTGAGACCTGAACCAGATCGGCGATCTCGGCCATGGTCTTGCCATTACCGAGCAGGCGCAGAATCTCAAGCTCGCGGGCGCTGAGATCGGCTATCGGCGCAGCGCGCAAGGCAGTATTGTAGAGCGCAAGCTTC
>JAFAVH010000038.1 GCA_019242655.1 Methylobacteriaceae bacterium | reverse complement strand
CTCCGGCCCGATGCGGTCATTCAGGGCGTGCTTGTGAGCCCTATGGCGAGGCCCGGTATCGAGATCATCATCGGCGTCGTTCGCGACGAACTTTTTGGACCGATATTGATGGTCGGTCTGGGCGGGATTTCTGCAGAACTCTTCAATGACGTTGTCTACCGCGTCGCGCCAATCAGCGAATTCGAGGCGCTCACAATGCTGCGCGAATTGAAATCGGCGCCGTTGCTCCACGGCTTTCGCGGCGCCCCGCAGGCGGATTTAAGTGCTCTCTCGGGATTGATCGCAAAAATGTCCGCAGTCGCCGACGCCTCGCCGAAGATCGGCGAGATCGAACTCAACCCGGTTATCGTTCATCCACGAGGCCAAGGCGTGACCATCGCCGATGCTCTCGTCGTTCGCCAGCAAGCGTCCGTTCCGCGCCAAGCGAAGGCTCTTCCATGCATGCCTTGAGTTTCGCGACTCCGCCGCATTCGCCGCAAGCGGAATCCTTGCGCGGCGAGGTGCGCGCGTTTCTGGGGAGTGAGATCGCCGATCGCACGCCGCGGGAGCGCGGCCGTTCGTGGGGCGGGTTCGACGCGGAATTCAGCCGCAAGATGGGAGCGCGCGGTTGGATCGGCATGACGTGGCCGAAGCGTTACGGCGGACATGAACGCAGCGCGCTCGAACGCTACGTCGTGCTCGAAGAAATGCTTGCCGCTGGCGCCCCGGTCGGCGGGCATTGGGTCGCCGACCGCCAAAGCGGTCCGTTGCTTTTGCGCGTCGGTACCGACAAGCAGAAAGACGACATCCTGCCGCGCATCGCCGCCGGCGAATGCTATTTCTGCATCGGCATGAGCGAGCCGGATTCCGGCTCCGATCTCGCCTCGGTGCGCACACGCGCGAGCGCAGTGCAAGGCGGCTTCCTCGTCAACGGGACCAAAGTGTGGACATCGAACGCGCACCGCGCGCATTACATGATCCTGCTTTGCCGCACCGGGGATAAGGGCGAAGAGCGCCATGCCGGGCTCACGCAGTTCCTTGTGGACCTCAAGAACATCGACACCGGCCTTGAGATTCGCCCGATCGTCGATTTGAGCGGCGAGCATCACTTCAACGAGGTCGTATTCACCGACATGTTCTTGCCCGAAGACGCAGTGTTGGGCTCGCTCGGCAGCGGCTGGGCGCAGGTGACAAGTGAACTCGCTTTCGAGCGCAGCGGGCCGGAGCGGTTTCTTTCCTCGTTCACGTTGCTGGTCGAGCTAACGCGCGCGCTTCGCCCGGCTCCATCGGAGCGCGCGGCAATTGCGCTCGGCCGAATGGTTGCGCATGTGCTGACATTGCGGCGCTTGTCGCGGTCAGTCGCGGGCATGTTGCAGGCCGGGCAGAATCCAGCCGTCCAGGCGGCGCTCGTCAAGGACGTCGGCACTGCCTTCGAGCAGGAGATACCCGAGATCGCGCGCATGCTGATTGCCGCGGAGCCGGATCGTGAGTCGACGCAGAACTTTCTCGCGGTTCTCGCGCATACGATTTTGCACGCGCCGTCGTTCACCTTGCGCGGCGGCACGCGCGAAATCCTGCGCGGCATGATCGCGCGCGGCCTTGGCTTGCGCTGAAAACGTATCGGAGCTGACGAATGCAAACACCGCTCGACTATGCCGAAGAAGGAGGCATCGTCACGCTGACGATGAACATGCCGGAGGTTCGCAACGCGATCTCCAGCGCGGAAATGATCGATGCGCTGGTCGAAGCCTGCGAGCGCCTCAACGCCGACATGAATGCGCGTGCGGCGATCCTGACCGGCGCCGGTACCGCCTTCTCGTCCGGCGGCAATGTGAAGAAGATGCTGGAATCGGGCGAGACGCGCGCCAACCTGCCAGTGCAGACGCGACGTAACTACAAGCTCGGCATCCAGCGCATTCCGCTTGCTTTCGATGCGCTTGAGGTGCCGATCATCGCAGCGGTCAACGGTCCGGCGATCGGCGCCGGCTGCGATCTCGCGTGCATGTGCGACATCCGCATCGCGGCGGAAAGCGCGAGTTTCGCCGAAAGCTTCGTCAAGCTCGGCATCATTCCCGGCGACGGCGGTGCATGGTTGTTGCCGCGCGCCGTCGGCTTTTCCAAAGCCTGCGAGATGGCGTTCACCGGCGACATGGTGAAGTCGGCCGAAGCGCTGACGTGTGGCCTTGTGTCCAAAGTCGTGCCGGACAGCGAGCTCATGAGCGCCGCGCGCGCACTTGCGGAGCGCATCGCCGCCAACCCGCCGCATGCGGTGCGCATGACGAAACGGCTGATCCGCGGCGGCCGTGACAGTTCGTTAGCTTCGCTGCTCGAATTGTCTGCCGCCATGCAGTCGCTGGCCCATGCGACGAAGGATCACAAAGAGGCGGTGACAGCCTTCCTCGATAAGCGGCGCCCGACGTTTACCGGCACTTGATAGGAGAGATCATGAAAGGAAGCGAGCAATTCAACAAAGGCCTCGAAGTGCGGCGGGCCGTGCTCGGCGCCGATTACGTCGATGGCAGTCTCGCCAAGGCCGACGATTTCATGATGGCATTCCAGGAGATCACCACGGAATGGTGCTGGGGCTATGCGTGGACTCGCCCAGGCCTGGAACGCAAGACGCGCAGCATGCTCAATCTTGCGATGCTTACCGCACTCGGCAAGCCGGCGGAATTGAAGCTGCATGTCAAAGGCGCACTGGCCAACGGCGTTTCCGTCGAGGAGATCAAGGAAATCCTCCTGCATGCCGCGGTCTATTGCGGCATTCCGGCCGGTCTCGACGCGTTCAAGGCCGCGCATGAAGTCCTGCTGGCCGAGGGCGCGATTCCGAAGAAATAAGACGAAATAATACATGGCAAACAGCAGCGATTTCGCTCGCTTCAAGCGCATCGCCTTTTTCGGGCTCGGCAAAATGGGGCTGCCGATGGCGCGGCAGCTGCATGAAGCCGGTGCACCGGTCGTCGGATTCGATTCCGCGGAGACTGCGCGTGTCGCTTTCGCCGACGCAGGAGGGACAGTCGCCGCCAGCGCGCGCGAAGCGACGGCCGGAGCCGACGTGCTGATCACAATGCTGCCCGACGGCAAGTCGGTACGCGCGGCGCTCCTTGAAGGCGAACCGGTTGTTGCGCATTGCGCGCCTGACGCGATCGTTCTCGACATGAGTTCGTCCGCGCCTGTGGAAACGCGCGAGTTCGCCGACGAGCTTGCTCAGCGCGGCATCCGCCTCCTCGATGCGCCGGTCTCGGGCGGCGTGAAACGCGCGGTCGACGGGTCGCTCGCCATCATGGTCGGCGGTCCGCCGGAGGCGGTCGCCAAAGTGCGGCCGCTGCTCGAGACGATGGGGAAATCGATCTTTGAAACCGGCGCCGTCGGCTCCGGCCACGCAATGAAGGCGCTCAACAATTATGTATCCGCCGCCGGCCTCACCGCCGCGTGTGAAGCCCTACAGATCGGCGAGAAATTCGGACTCGATCCGATGCTGATGACAGACGTCCTCAACGCCTCGACCGGTCGTAACAATTCGACGGAAGTGAAGCTGAAGCCGTTCGTCATCCCGAAGAATTATGCATCCGGTTTTTCGCTTGGTCTGATGACAAAGGATTTGCGCACCGCCGACGATCTCGCCCGTTATCTCGATGTGCCGGCGCCGTTCTCGCAAGCTTTAATAGAGATTTGGCAGGACGCCGCCGACGCGCTCAGCGCTGCCGCAGATCACACTGCGATCGACGAGTATCTCGCAACCGCTCGCAAACGTTACGGCCGCGTTCAATGAGCGACTATGAAATTATCGCACTTCGCTACGCGACCCACGAGCGCAGGGCGTCGGAGAATTTCCTCTATCCCGCCGCGGCGGGCGAAGACCCTCACGATTACCCGATGCCGATCGATTATTTCGTTTGGGTCATCCGCAATAGGGAAAGAACAATCGTCGTCGATACCGGTTTTGATCACGCCACGGCCGAGGCGCGCGGCCGCAAGCTGCTTATACATCCGGTCGACGCGCTCCGTGCCCTAGGCGTTGATCCAGCTGCAATTCGCGACGTCGTCATTACGCATCTGCATTACGACCACGCCGGCAATCTCAGCGCTTTTCCGAACGTCACCTTTCATCTGCAGGATAGCGAAATGGCGTATGCGACGGGACGCTGCATGTGCCATCCGCGCTTGCGCTACCCCTTCAATATAGAAGACGTGGTCACCATGGTGCGGCGCGTCTATGCCGGACGGGTCAATTTCATCGATGGCAACGAGGAGATCGCGCCCGGCGTCTCGCTGCATCATGTCCCGGGTCATACGCGCGGCTTGCAATGCGTACGGGTTGAGACCGCGCGCGGGCCCGTTGTGCTAGCTTCAGATGCGCTGCATTTCTACGCTAATGCCGAGCGGCAAAACCCGTTTCCGATCGTGGTCGACATTGCCGCCATGATGGAAAGCTGGAACAAGCTCGCGCAACTCGCCGGCGACAACAGGCACATCGTGCCGGGGCATGATCCGCTCGTGATGAAGCGCTATCCGCGCCTCCCCATGGCCGGCGTCGAAGCGGTCATGCTGCACGAAAATCCAATGGGATGATCACACAAGCTCTGGAAACGGCACGATCGTCGATTTGACCGTTTTCATCGCCATCGCGTCACCAACTGCCGCGGTGATACCTGCTTCCGAAAAGGGATAGATCGTCTGCATGTCGAAATACGGATATTTGTCGCGCGTGCGGTAGAGCATGTCGACGCCGAGCGGCAGATCGTTGCCGGTGAAGGCCCAGGAGCCGAGCACGTTCAAGTCCTTTGTGCAGATGCGGTGCCACGATGTCTCGATCTTCCCGGCGTCGGTAAACTGGCCCATCTCGACATAGGTGCCGCCGTCGCGCAGCATCTCGATCCCTTCCGGTCCGGCCGAGGGGTGGCCGGAGCAATCCATCACGAGATCGGCGCCGAACCCGCCGACGATCTGACGCACTCGCGCGATCCGCTCCTCCGGCGTACGGACCTCGTCGATGTTGACGGTGGCCTCGGCGCCGAAGCGGCGCGCGAGTTCGAGGCGCGGGCGTTCCGGCGCGCCGACGCAAATGACGCGGCCCGCGCCCATCTCCTGCGCCGCGGCAACCGCAAGGATGCCGATCGGCCCTGAGCCTTGGATCACGACAGTATCGTTCCAGTTGAAGCCGCCGGCCTTCTTGGCTCGATTGAACGCGCGGATGCAGGAGGTCAGCGGCTCCGACAGCGCGCCGAGCCGCAGCGACATATCGTCCGGCAATTTGTAGACCTTCGTGCCCGGCAGCATGTCGAGATCGACATAGACATATTCGGCCCAGCCGCCCCACAGATGCGGCGCTTTGTCGAAGCCGAGATAGCGCCCGTAATAAACCGGTGTGAGACACTTGTTCGCGTTCTCGGGATAATGAACGCAATAATAACAATGGCCGCACGGCATTAGCGGCGGGATCATCACCTTCGATCCAACATCGAGCGGCTTGCCCATGAAATCTTCGGTAAAGCCGGCGCCTTTCTGAACGATGACCGCGCCGATCTCGTGCCCGAGCGTAAACGGCCAGGGCAGCGGTTTCGGCCAGTGACCCTTTAGGATGTGCTGATCGGTGCCGCAGACTCCGCACGCGCCAACCTGCAAAAGTGCTGCATTCTGTGAAATAGAAGGCCAAGGCACGGTGCGGATGACGGGGCTAGCGCCCGGACCGTCGAAGGTCGACACCCGCACCTGTGAGTTCCTCATTGTCGCCTCCCGTCAGCGTCGACGCGCTTTGATGCCAAGCCTACCAGAGGGGCTCGCCGAGAGGAAAGTGCGGCTCAGATCGCGCTGGCGCTTTGGCGTTTCTGCCGCATCCAAGAAGATGCATAGCTACAGAACGGAATCAGCTCGCGGCCTTCCGCTCGCGCCGCCGCGAGAACGTGCTCCATCAGCCGCGCGGCAACACCTTGCCCGCGCAGAGCGCGCGGCGTTTCGACGTGAAAGATGATGAGCCCTTTATCGCTACGACGGTAGTTCGCGAAGGCGATCTGCCCTTCCACATCGAGCTCGAAACGCCCGTCGTGGCTGTTGTCGGAAAAGCTGCCGTCCATTCCCGAGTTCCTGTCCAGTGTCGGCGAAACTCGCGTCGAGCCTCGCCCGTTCCTCACCGCTTATGGGCCGTCTCTGTCGCTGCGCATAAACCAGAGCCGTCGCACCGCAAGAAAGAGCACCGCCAGAAGCGAGATAGTCGCGACGATCTTGTCGCCGTCGAAGACCATCGCTTGACCTACTGGTTCTTCTTTGCCGGCGGTTCTTTGGGAGCGACGGGAGCGGTCAGGAATTCGTCGATTGCAGATGACACGGTCCAGTAGCAATCCAAGCCGCCGGCCAGTCGGACGCAAATCAGCGGAGGCTTACGCTGATCTACGCCGACGACCGTATTGCGTGGAATCTCTATGCAATTGCCGCTTGCCTTTTTGCCGGCTTCGAACTCAGCGGCCGCCTTGCGATCGCCGCCGCCGGCACGAAGCTTCGCGGCTTGGCGAAGATCGGCTTCTTCCTTGCACGCGAGGAGAATCGATCTCGTCACGGCCGCGTGTGCTTTCAAAGGCAACATGGCCGCAAATCCGATCGCAAGGAAAACTGCAGCTCGCACCATCCACTCTCCTCCTGTCACGTGCAGAATAAGCGATTTTGCATGCAGGCCAAGAGCACCCAGGCCGCGGCATCTGTGCCGTTGGCAGTCTGGCATTCGCACGGCTTTTTGCCTATCAGTACGCCCGCTGCAACGGATTGGGTAATGGAAGCACAGGCGGAACGGGTCAACGCGGGCCAGCTTCGTTCGGGCAAAGGGCACAGGGATGAGAATTTCCCGGTGGCCTCGCTGCTCGTCGCGGCGAAGCATCGCGCTCCGATCCTCGCCTTCTACCGCTTCGCGCGAGTCGCCGACGATGTCGCCGATCATCCGGATTTGCCGCCGCCGCAGAAACTATCTCTGCTCGATTCTCTTGAGGCTAGCCTCCTCGGCGCAAGCCGCTCGGAGCCCGAGGGCGTCGCTTTGCGCAGCGTCTTGGCGGAACGCAAGCTCACATCCCAGCATGCGCTCGATCTTCTGAAAGCATTTCGTCTGGACGTGATGAAGTCTCGCTATAAGAGCTGGGACGAACTGATCGAATATTGCCGATACTCCGCCATGCCCGTCGGCCGGTTCGTGCTTGATGTGCATGGCGAGAGCCACGCGACGTGGCCTGCCTCCGATGCGATTTGCGCCGCGCTGCAGATCAACAACCATCTGCAGGATTGCGGCCGGGACTACCGCAATCTAGACCGCGTCTATCTGCCGCTCGATGTGCTCGCGGCATCTGGAACGACTGTCGAAGCTCTAAATGAAACCAAGTCGTCGCCGGCTTTGCGGTCCGCCCTTGCTGGACTTGCCCGGCGCACGCGCGATTTGCTCGACCGCGGCAAAGACTTGCCGGCGCAGGTTTCAAACGCGCGCCTATCCGTAGAAATTAGTGCCACGATCGATCTCGCTTACGCCATCAACGACCTCCTGCTTGCACGCGATCCGTTGAGCGAGTCCGTGCATCTCGGCAAGCCGCAGATGCTCGGGATAACGGTTGGCGCACTGGCAAATGGGGTCTGGGCGCGGCTTGCAGGCAGGATGCGGCGCGGCGAAGAGGCGCGGCCGAAGTGAGCAGGGCGCCCACGCAGGTAGCCGTGCGCTCGCCGAGCGCCGCCTCAGTAAATGCGCCGCCGGCAAGCCTTCCGGCTGCGACAAGCAACTTCTATCTCGCCATGCGCATCCTGCCCCGCGAACAGCGCGAGGCGATGTATGCCGTCTACGCATTTTGCCGCGCGGTCGACGATGTCGCCGACGACCGTATCGGCAGCCGCGAAGATCGCCGCGCCGAACTCGACCGCTGGCGTGCGGACATCGCGGATCTCTACGCCGGGCGGCCACCTGCACGCGTTGCCGATCTCGCCGAGCCGATGCTCCGCTTCGGACTTGCGCAAGCGGATTTTCTCGCGATCGTCGACGGCATGCAGATGGATGTCGATGAAGACATCCGCGCGCCCGACCTCGCAAAGCTCGATTTGTATTGCGACCGCGTCGCAAGCGCCGTCGGCCGGCTTTCCGTGCGGATTTTCGGCGTGCCGAACGAGCTTGGGCCGAAACTGGCGCACCATCTCGGCCGCGCGCTGCAATTGACCAACATCCTGCGTGATATTGATGAAGACGCGGAGATCGGCCGCCTCTATTTGCCGCGCGAAAAGCTCGTCGCGGCAGGAATCACGACAACGGATCCCGGGCTCGCTCTTGCGTCGTCAGGCCTCGCCTCGGTCTGCGAATTCGTGGCGAGCGAAGCCGAGCGGCATTTCGCGGCGGCCAATGCGATCATCGCCAAAGCACCGCGTGCAACGACGATCGCACCGCGGCTCATGCGCGACGTCTATCACCTCATTCTGCAGAGGCTGAACGCACGCGGCTGGCGCGCGCCGCGGCCGCGCGTGCGCACGCCGAAAGCGCGGGTGCTTCTCGCCGTCATCAGGGCACGCTTCTTCTAATGCCCTCTGGCACGGTTCATGTTGTTGGCGCCGGCATAGCCGGCCTTGCCGCTGCGGTGCGTCTCGCGGAACGGGATCATCACGTCATCGTGCATGAGCAGGCGCGCCAGGCCGGCGGGCGATGCCGCTCTTATTTCGATGCCGCCGTCGGACTGATGATCGACAACGGCAATCATCTCGTGCTCTCCGGCAATCACGCCGTCCGCGACTTTCTCCAGACAATCGGCTCCGAACACGCGCTGGAAGGCCCAACGCAAGCGGAATTTCCGTTCATCGACTTGAAGTCGGGTGAGCGTTGGACGGTTCGGCCGAACGAAGGCGCTTTCCCCTGGTGGATTCTTTCGCGTGCGCATCGCGTGCCGGGCTCGAAAGCGCGCGACTATCTGCGTCTCTTACCGCTGCTCTGGGCTGGCGCGAGTGCGCGCGTGGGGGAGACGATCGCTTGCCGCGGTCTTCTCTATGAGCGCTTGTGGCGCCCGTTTCTGCTCGCCGCGCTCAATATCGAGCCGGCCGAGGCCTCGGCGCAACTCGCCGGCGCAGTCATCCGCGAGACCTTGGCGAAGGGTGGCGAAGCCTGTCGGCCGCTGATCGCAACGGAAGGCCTGTCGAGCGCATTCGTCGAGCCGGCGCGAAGATATATCGAGGAGCACGGTGGCGGCGTTCTGCTCGATCGTCGCCTTCGCGCAATCGGACGCGAGAGTGAGCGCGTCACGGACCTCGATTTTGGCGAAGCGAAGATCACTCTCTCGCCGGACGACGCGGTCATCCTCGCCGTGCCCGCGCGCGGCGCCGAGATGCTTATCCCGGAGATCGAAGCACCGTCTGAGTTCAACGCAATCGTTAATGCTCATTTCAGGGTCGCGCCGCCGCGGGGCACGCCGCTCATGCAGGGAGTGGTGAATGGGCTTGTCGAGTGGCTTTTTGCCTTCCCCGATCGCCTCTCGGTGACGATCAGCGGTGCCGACAGGCTCATCGATACGCCGCGCGAGGGCCTTGCCGCCGACATCTGGGCCGAAGTCGCCGAGATGACGGGGCTTGGACCCGACATGCCGCCGTGGCAAATCGTCAAAGAGCGCCGCGCGACCTTCTCAGCGACACCAGATGAGGATAGTAAGCGTCCGGCCGCCGCGACGAATTGGGTAAACCTCGTCCTTGCCGGCGATTGGACGCAGACCGGGCTGCCGGCCACGCTCGAGGGCGCGGTGCGTTCAGGCAACATCGCGGCAGATCTCGTGATTGCAAGGAACAGCGCGCTTTCCGCGCCGGGAATAAAATGATGGACGTTGCTACGTTTGAATTCAAGCCGGCGCAGAATGTTGCCGCGGCGGTCAGCGCGGCCGCGCTTAACCACGGCATTTCACGCGCCGGCGAAGCGCTATTTGCCCGACAGCAGCCGGATGGTCATTTCGTTTTCGAGCTCGAGGCCGATTGCACGATCCCGGCCGAATATATCCTGTTTGTCCATTTCCTCGGCGAGACGCCGAACCTCGAACTCGAGCGCAAGCTCTGCAACTATTTGCGACGCATCCAGGGCGCGCATGGCGGCTGGCCGCTGTTTCACGATGGCGCATTAAATATGAGCGCCAGTGTCAAAGCTTATTTCGCGCTGAAAATGGCCGGCGACGACGTCGAGGCGCCGCATATGAAGCGCGCCCGCGAAGCGATTTTGGCACACGGTGGCGCGGCCGAAAGCAACGTGTTCACCCGCGCCCTGCTCGCGCTCTACCGGCAGGCGCCGTGGCGCGCCGTTCCGGTTATGCCCATCGAGATCATGCTGCTGCCTCGCTGGTTTCCCTTTCACATCGACAAGATTTCGTATTGGGCGCGCACGACGCTCGTGCCACTCGCGGCGCTGATGGCGCTGCGGCCGAAGCCGGTCAATCCGCGCGGCGTCGGCATTTCCGAATTGTTCTTGGTGCCGCCCGAAAATGTGCGCAAATGGCCTTCTGGCGACCATGCCAAAGAACCATGGAAGACGATCTTCGCCGGCATCGACTCGGTTCTGCGCGTTGCGCAGCCCTTGTTTCCAAGGCGGACGCGTAAGGCAGCGGTCGATGCAGCGGTCACATTCTGCAATGAGCGCCTCAACGGCGAAGACGGGCTGGGCGCGATCTTTCCGCCGATGCTCAATGTCGTACTCATGTACGACGCGCTCGGCATTCCGCCGAACGATCCCAATCGCGCCGTGGCGCGCGCAGCGTTGGAACGGCTTCTCGTCGTCGAAGCAGACGAAGCTTATTGTCAGCCATGCTTCTCGCCTATCTGGGATAGCGGCCTTGCAGCAAATGCGCTGCTCGAACTTGGCGGCGAAGAAGCCGTGCGCCGTGCATCCCAATGCTGCGATTGGCTGAAGCCTAAGCAGATACTCGACGTGCGCGGAGATTGGGCGGCGCAGCGTCCTAATCTCAGGCCCGGTGGCTGGGCCTTTCAATATGAGAACGCGCATTATCCCGACGTCGACGACACGGCTGTCGTCGTCATGGCGATGGATCGCTTGACGCGCGGCCAAACGCCGGCTGGCGGCCCGCAATATGGCGAGTCGATTGCCCGCGCGCGTGAGTGGATCGAGGGGATGCAGAGCAAGAACGGCGGCTGGGGCGCCTTCGATGCCGAGAACGAGTACTATTATCTCAACAACATTCCCTTTGCCGACCACGGCGCGTTGCTCGATCCGCCGACGGAAGATGTGAGCGCACGCTGCGTTTCGATGCTGGCGCAACTCGGCGCGATGGATTCGCCCTTCCTGCACCGCGGGATCGCTTATCTCCGGCAAACGCAGCTGCACGACGGCAGCTGGTTCGGCCGCTGGGGCATGAACTACATTTACGGCACATGGTCGGTGCTGTGCGCGCTGAATGCGGCCGGCGTACATTCGCAATCTTGGGAGATCCGCCGCGCGGTCGCATGGCTTCTGAAGATTCAGAATGCGGACGGCGGCTGGGGCGAGGACGGCGAGAGCTACAAGCTCGATTACGTCGGCTACGAGCCGGCGCCGAGCACCGCGTCGCAGACCGCGTGGGCCGTGCTTGGTCTCATGGCCGCGGGCGAATGCGACCATCCCGCTGTCGACCGCGGGATGAAGTATTTGATCGAAACGCAGGGCGAGGACGGCTTCTGGAACGAGCCGCGCTTCACCGCGACCGGATTCCCGCGCGTGTTTTACCTACGCTACCACGGTTACTCAAAGTTCTTCCCGCTTTGGGCGATGGCGCGTTACCGCAATTTAAAAAGCGGCAACACGCGTCACGTTCGGTTTGGGATGTAAGCCCGCGATTACTCGGCGGCAGATAGACGCTGCGGCCGCTGCTCGGATTCGATGATCTCTGCGAGCTTCTTCTCGACATGGCTTGAGAAGACGTATTCGGCCTGCCGCGCATTATGCAACGGGATTTCCGGCGCCATCGAACCATCGGTCTTGACCCCGCGTAGTCCGATCCACGCGAGCTTCAGCGGGTTCTTGATCGCATCGGTGACAGCCGACGCCTCGAAACCGCAATGCACCATGCAGTCGGCGCACTTTTCGTAATTGCCGGTGCCGTAGCGATCCCAATCCGTCTCTTCCATCAATTCCTTGAAGGTCGGAACATAGCCCTCGCCGAGGAGATAGCACGGACGCTGCCAGCCGAAGACATTGCGCGTCGGATTACCCCACGGCGTGCATTGATAATTTTGATTGCCGGCGAGGAAGTCGAGGAAAAGCGAGGACTGGTAAAATGGCCACGCCTTGCCTTTGTTGCCGCGCTTGAAGATTTCGCGAAAGAGCTGCTTCGTGCGCGAACGATTGAGAAAGTGCTGCTGGTCGGGCGCACGCTCATAGGCATAGCCCGGCGACACAGTGATGCCTTCGACGCCCATTTCCTTCATCTTATCGAAGAAATTGGCGACCTTGTCCGGCTCGGCGCCGTCGAAGAGCGTGCAGTTGATGTTGGTGCGGAAGCCCTTCTTTTTCGAAAGCTCGATCGCGCGTACGGCCCGGTCGTAGACGCCCTTCTGGCAGACCGATTTGTCGTGCATCTCTTCGTCGCCGTCGAGATGGATCGACCAATTGAAATACGGGTTGGGCTCGTAGAGATCGATCTTTTTCTCGAGCAAGAGGGCGTTCGTGCATACCGTCACGTACTTCTTACGTGCGATCGCACCGCGCACGATTTCAGGCAGCTCGCGATGCAGAAGCGGTTCGCCGCCGGCAATGACGACAACAGGCGCGCCGCATTCGTCGATCGCGCCGAGCGCGTCGTCGACAGAAAGACGCTGATTCAGGATCTTGTCGGGATAGTCGATCTTGCCGCATCCGGCGCAGGCAAGATTGCACCGGAACAGCGGCTCCAGCATCAAAACGAGCGGATAGCGTTTGCGCCCAGCCAAATGCTGGCGCACGACATACGCGCCGATCGACAAGCTCTGGCTTATAGGAATACCCAAACTTCAGCTCCTTGTTCTTCTCCGCTTCCTGCGGGTGTTTGCGTCCTTGAGCCTATCCGCCGCGCCGCGCCCTTTTACGTATCCGGCTTCTTTTTAAGCAAGCTAAGAGCCTGCCTCCGGCAAAACGTGCCGCAGGCGCGATCTCGTCAGAAACGGAAATGCCCCTCGCTCAAGGTGCCGAGCCCGTCTTCCTGTAACGCATCGGTTCCTGCCGGTCCACCTCAGGCAACGTCTCACCATCACTTGGGGTTAAGCTGTGGCAGCAATCCCACGAGGCCGGCAAAGCTTCGGCCAGATTTTGGTCGCATTGATCGCCTCAACTGACCTTTGGCCGCATGGGCCCTATAACCAAAGATATTCCCTCGCTCGCGCATGGCATTCATAGTGAACCCGCTAGGGTCGCCGAGTGCCGCGAGACCTGCCTGACCCGCTCACGACAATTCAAGGAAGAGGCCGCTTGGCTAATCGCAACATTTCGGCTCAAAAACGCCAGTCGAAAGCGCCCTTAGCGGAGGCAGGAACCCCGGTGCAGATTCCAGGCGAGCCGGGTGATGGGAATTCCGAGCGCATGTCCGAAAAGAAGGACTATGCCAGCTTTCGGCCGAGCGGAGCGCTGACTGCGGCGATCGTTGCGATTGTCGACTTCTGCTGCCGCCGCGCCTGGCTCGTGGTGATCCTCTCGATCCTGGTGTCGCTTGGATGCGGCGTATTTGCCGCGCGTCATTTTGCCATCAACACCGACATCAACCAGCTGATCTCGCCGAACTTGCCGTGGCGGCAGAAACAGCTCGCCTTCGACAAGGCCTTTCCACAGCGGCAGGACCAAATCATCGTCGTCATCGATGCGCGTACGGCGGAACTCGGCGAGGAGGCTGCAGCGGGTCTTGCAGAAAAACTCAAGGCGCGACCCGATCAATTCGAGTTCGTTCGCCGCCCGGACGGCGACGATTTCTTCCGCCACGATGGGCTGTTGTTCCAGTCGCCCGAGAAGATCCAGGCGACGCTCGAGCAAGCCGGCCGAGGCCAGGCGCTGCTTGCGCCGCTCGCAGCCGATCCGTCTCTGCGCGGCCTCATGGATTCGTTCGGGATGGTGTCGACCGCGGTTCAGACCGGACAGGCGAAATACCAGGACTTTTCCGGCTCATTCGACACGCTTGGCGACGTCTTCGAGGACGCACTGAACGGCAAGACGCCGTTCTTCTCCTGGCGCAAGCTCATGACGGGCGAAGAGGCGGGCCCGCGCGAACTCCGCCGCTTCATCGAGGTCAAGCCGAAGCTCGACTTTTCCTCGCTTCAGCCGGGGGAAGCGGCAACGAGCGTCATTCGCTCCTCTGTCGCTGAACTTGGCCTGACCCCGGACAAGGGTGTGCGTGTGCGGCTGACCGGCGACGTGCCGCTCTCCGATGAGGAATTCGCGACTGTCCAAGAACACGCCTGGGCGAACAATCTTGGCACCGTTGTCATCGTTCTCGTCCTCCTCTTCCTCGCGCTGAAATCCCCGAAAATCGTTTTTGCGGTCTATGCCAGTGTGGCGGTCGGGCTGGTCGTGACTGCGGCGATCGGCCTCGCCATGGTCGGCGCGCTCAATCTAATCTCGATCGCTTTTGCCGTGCTGTTCATCGGCATCGGCGCCGATTTCGGCATTCAGTTCAGCGTCCGCTACCGGGCCGAGCGTCACGCCCACGACAATCTCCATCGTGCGCTCGATTTGGCGGCTTCGCGGGCAGGCCGTCCACTCGCCTTGGCGGCGACGGCGACCGCGTGCGGCTTCCTCGCCTTCGTTCCCACGGTCTATCGCGGTGTTTCCGAACTCGGGCTGATCGCGGGTGTCGGGATGATCATCGCCTTCATCGCCAGCATCACGGTGCTGCCGGCACTTTTGATGCTTACGCGGCCCGGCCCGGAAGCGGAGCAAGTCGGCTACCAATTTCTGGCTCCGGGCGACCGGTTCATCGCGCGCCATCGCTATGTGATTGTCTTCGGTACGCTCGCTATCGTTTTGCTTGCAACGCCGCTGCTTCGGAACCTGACCTTCGATTTCAATCCGCTCAATCTGCGCAGCAACAAGGTGGAGTCGGTTTCCACATTGCTCGACCTGATGAACGACCCCGACAATACGCCGAACACGATCGACGTCATCGCTCCTTCGGTCGACGCGGCGGGACCGCTGGCGCAGCGTTTGTCGGCTCTGCCGGAGGTCCGGCAGGTCGTCGATCTCGCGACCTTCGTCCCGCAGGATCAGGACCGGAAGATCGCCATGATAAACGGCGCCGCAGCGCGCATCCTGCCGGCGATTTCGCCGCAAGGGGTGAAGCCGCCGCCGAGCGACGCCGAGGACAAGCTCGCCCTCAACACGACGGCCGACAAGCTGCAGACGACCTCCGCCCGTGCGACCGGGAAGGTCGGCGACCAGGCGAAGCGCTTCGTCTCGCTGTTGCACCGGTTGGCCGACGCGCCGGAATCGGTGCGCAACACAGTCCGCACGGCCCTGATCCCGCCGCTCAAGACCACAATTGAACTCTTGCGCGATTCTTTGCGGCCGGAGCCGGTGCGCATCGACACGTTGCCTGCCGAGCTCAAGCGCGAATGGGTGGCGGCCGGCGGCGAGACGCGTGTCCAGGTCTCGCCCAAGGGTGATGCAAACGACAACGCAACGCTGCAACGGTTCACGGACGCGGTCTATTCCGTGTCGAGCGATGCGGTCGGCACCCCCGTCGCTATCGTCGAATCGGGCAAGACAGTCGTGCAAGCCTTTGCAATCGCGGGAGCTCTGGCGCTCGGATCGATCGCGATCCTGCTCTTTATCGTGCTGCGCCGCATCTCCGACGTACTGCTGACGCTTGTCCCGCTCCTGCTTGCCGGTCTGGTCACGCTTGAAATCTGCGTGCTGATTGGCCTAAAGCTGAACTTCGCCAACATCATCGCGCTGCCGCTGTTGTTGGGGCTGGGTGTGGCATTCAAAATCTACTTCGTCATGGCTTGGCGTGCGGGCGTGACGGAGCTTCTGCAGTCGAGCTTGACCCGGGCGGTATTTTTCAGCGCGCTGTCGACGGCAACCGCCTTCGGCAGCCTCTGGCTTTCAAGCCATCCGGGCACATCGAGCATGGGCAAACTGCTTGCTCTCTCGCTCGTTTGCACATTGGCGGCGGCGGTGCTCTTCCAGCCCGCTTTGATGGGGCCGCCTCGCGTCAAGGCCGGCCACGAGGCCGCCTGACCGGTGACTGAGGCCTGGCGGCAACGCCGGGAAACCATGTGAAGATAATGGGGTGGCCGGGACGGCGCTTTTGCTTGCGCCGCTTGGAGCCCGCCCGGTAATGTCTTGTTAAGCAGACGGCGCCGGGACGCAGAACGGGATAACAACGTGAGCAACAGACCCGAAACCCCCCTTCTCGACCGCGTCCACGTGCCGGCCGATCTACGGACGCTTCCGGCATCGGATCTCCGTCAGGTCGCCGACGAACTGCGGAGCGAGATGATCGACGCGGTTTCCGTCACCGGCGGCCATCTCGGCGCCGGACTCGGCGTGGTCGAGCTGACGGTTGCGCTCCACTACGTTTTCGACACTCCGCACGACCGGATCATCTGGGACGTCGGTCATCAGGCCTACCCCCACAAAATCCTGACCGGGCGCCGCGACCGCATCCGCACGCTGCGCCAGGGCGGCGGCCTCTCCGGCTTCACCAAGCGTTCGGAAAGCGAGTACGACCCTTTCGGGGCGGCGCATTCGTCCACGTCGATTTCCGCCGGCCTCGGCATGGCGGTCGCCCGCGACCTCTCGCAAGACGACAACAATGTCATCGCCGTGATCGGCGACGGCGCCCTGTCGGCGGGCATGGCCTATGAGGCGATGAACAATGCAGGATCGCTGAAATCGCGGCTTATCGTCATCCTCAACGACAACGATATGTCGATCGCCCCGCCGGTCGGCGCGATGTCGGCCTATCTCGCCAAGCTCGCGTCAGGGCCCTACGCCAACATCCGCGAAACGGCGAAACAACTCGCGGCGAAACACCTGCCGAAAGTGATCTACGAGAAGGCCAAGAAGGCGGAGGAATACGGACGCGCCTTCGTCACAGGCAACAGTTCCGGCACGCTCTTTGAAGAGCTCGGCTTCTACTATGTCGGCCCGATCGACGGGCACAATCTCGATCATCTTCTTCCGGTCCTGAAGAACGTGCGCGACCTGCAGCATGGGCCGGTGCTCGTCCATGTCGTGACGCAAAAGGGCAAAGGGTACGGGCCGGCGGAGGCTTCGGCCGACAAATATCACGGTGTCGTTACCTTCGACGTCGTGACCGGCGCGCAGGCAAAGCCGAAAGCGAATGCGCCTTCTTACCAAAAGGTGTTCGGCGAAAGCCTCGTCAAGGAGGCCGAGCGCGACGACAAGATCATCGGTATCACCGCCGCAATGCCCTCCGGCACCGGCATCGATATTTTCGGCAAGGCCTTCCCGGATCGCACATTCGACGTCGGCATCGCCGAACAGCATGCGGTGACCTTTGCGGGCGGACTCGCGACCGAAGGCTACAAGCCCTTCGTTGCGATCTATTCGACCTTTCTGCAGCGCGCCTACGACCAGGTCGTGCACGACATCGCAATCCAGAAATTGCCGGTGCGATTTGCGATGGACCGCGCTGGTCTCGTCGGTGCCGACGGCGCTACACATGCGGGCTCGTTCGACATCGCTTATCTCGGCTGTCTGCCCGACTTCGTGATCATGGCAGCCGCCGATGAAGCCGATCTTGTCCACATGGTAGCGACGCAGGTCGCATATGATGAAGGACCCAGCGCGTTGCGTTATCCGCGCGGCGAAGGCGTCGGCATCGAAATGCCGGAACGCGGCATTCCGCTCGAAATCGGCCGCGGCCGCATCGTTCGCGAAGGCACGACGATTGCGCTGCTGTCGCTCGGAACGCGTCTTGCCGAAGCGCAGAAGGCCGCGGAAGATCTCGCGACGCGCGGAATTTCGACGACGGTTGCCGATGCGCGGTTCGCCAAACCTGTCGACCGCGATCTCCTGCGCCGTCTTGCACGCAACCACGAAGTGCTGATCACGATCGAAGAAGGCTCGATCGGCGGGTTTGGAGCGCAAGTCTTTCAGATCCTCTCCGAAGACGGGCTACTCGACGGACATCGGGCGCCGCGGTTGCGTTGCATGGTGCTGCCGGATGTCTTCTTCGACCACGACAAACCCGATCGCATGTATGCGCGTGCCGGGCTCGACGCGAAAGCAATCGTCGCCAAAGTGCTGGAGACGCTTGGGCGTCAGACAGAAGCGGCAAAGAGTCTCATCGCCTGAAAAGCGTGAGCTTGTCCGCATGCGCTGCGGCGCGGGCGGCCGAATGCCCTGACATGTTCGTGGCCCGTTCCTCGAACGCGCCAAACTTTTGCTCAGCATATATTCGACTTTTGTTTCGAACGATCCATGATTGCGTGGCGGCAATGCCGCTGCGTCGGACAGGAGTTCTTCGATGAAGCGTTTCACCGCGTTGGCGATCACAGCGTTGGCAATCGGCAGCGTCGGCGCTGAGGCGGCGCCGCCGAAGCCATCCGGCAAGAGCGAAGCGGGCGCGCCGCTCGTCTATACCGTCACGCGTGATGGCTCGCCGATCGGCCGCACCACGGTCGACATCGACCGCAGCGGCGATACCACGACGGTGACCAGCAAGACTGATATCGAGGTGAAGGTCATCATCGTGCTCTATCGATTCAAGCAGGATGTGACGGAGACCTGGAAGGGCGATCAGCTCGTTTCATTCAAGTCGGTGACGGACGACAACGGAACGCCGCACGACCTTTCGATCACGTCAGCCGGTAAGGCCGGCCTGACGATTGTCGCTGATGGCAAGACATCGACCGCACCGGCCGGCGCGATCCCCGCAAGTTTCTGGTCGACGCGTTTCGTCAAAGCCAAGACGCTGATCCATCCGGACAATGGACGGCTCATAACGGTGAGCGTGAAGGATATTGGTCCCGACGACGTCAATGTCGGCGGCGCGCCGCGCAAGGCGGAGCACTACAAGGTAAGCGCCGGCAAGGACTACGACCGCGATCTTTGGTATGATGGCGAGCAGCTGGTCCGCGTGCGTATCAAGGATACGAGCACGCAGGGAAACTTGATCGGTTCCGACTTGCAGTAAGAGCCGTTTCCATTTCAGATGCGCGTCATGAAGACGCGCGTCGAATTTTGCACGGCAGGCCGGCATGGCTGATCCCATGCTGCCGCGCGAGCGTTGCGATTACTCCGCAATCGTCGACCGACCGCCGCTAAAATATCCCGGCAATCCGCGCGTTATCGTCTGGACGATCGTCAATCTCGAAGTCTGGGACATTTCGCGACCGATGGCGCGGCAGGTTCTGCCAGCCCCGATGGGCCAGCCGCTTCTGCCCGATGTGCCGAATTGGTCCTGGCATGAATACGGAATGCGCGTCGGCGTGTGGCGCTTCTTCGAGCTGCTGCGGGCGCTTCGTATCAAGCCGACGCTCTCGATCAATGCACGCGTCTGCATCGATTACGAGCGCGTCGCGCGTCAGGCGCTCGACGATGGCTGGGAGTTCATGGGCCATTCTTACGAGCAGATGCCGATCCACAAGGTCGAGGATCAGCGCGGCATGATTGCGAAATCGCTCGATACGCTCGAGCGCTTCACCGGCGCGCGGCCTATCGGCTGGCTTGGGCCAGGATTGACGGAGACGCTGGAGACGCCGGAGCTGCTCGCCGAAGCCGGCGTCAAATATATCGGCGACTGGGTCTATGACGACGAGCCGACGGTGATCCGCACCGCGTCGGGGCCGCTCGTCACGCTGCCCTACTCCGTCGAGCTCAACGACATCCCGATGATGATCGTTAAGCATCATGAGGCGGCATACTGGCGCCAGAGCTGCGTCGACTACTTCGACCGGCTGTACAAGGAGGGCACGGAGCGCCCGCGCATCATGGCGATGGCGATCCATCCCTACATTTCCGGGCAGCCGCATCGTATCGCTTATCTCGAGCAAGTCTACGAGCACATCAACGCGCACGCGAATATCGCGCACATGAACGGCGCCGAGATTTACGCGCATTACAATGCACAGAAGAAAGTGCATGGGTGACCTCGGACCTGCGATGACCAATCGCCCGCAGCTGCCGGCTCTGCCGCTGCCGCAAGGCGTTCGCTCCCGCTATGTGCCCGATGTCAACGGCCTCATCATGCATGTCCTCGAAGCTGGTCACGAAGGCGAGCGGCCGCTCATTGTCCTGCTGCATGGATTCCCCGAGCTCGCTTTTTCCTGGCGGAAAGTGATCGCGCCGCTTGCCGAAGCGGGTTTCCACGTTGTTGCGCCGGATCAGCGCGGATACGGACGCACCACTGGATGGGACGGCGCTTACGATGGCGATCTCGCATCGTTCCGCATGATCAATCTCGTCCGCGACGTGCTGGCGCTCGTCGCAGCACTCGGTCGGCGCGAAGCGCATGCCGTCATTGGCCATGATTTCGGCTCGCCCGTTGCGGCGAATTGCGCTTTGATCCGCCCAGATGTGTTTCCACGTGTCGCCATGATGAGCGCGCCGTTCGCGGGACCGCCGCAGCGGCGCTCATCGCCGGCGCCGGACGTCAACGAGGCGCTTCACAAGCTCGATCGCCCACGCAAACATTATCAATGGTATTACTCGACGCGCGAAGCGGATGCGAATATGCGCAATTGCCCGCAAGGCCTTCACGCCTTCCTGCGCGCCTAT
Source organism: Methylobacteriaceae bacterium (assembly GCA_019242655.1). Lineage (GTDB taxonomy): Bacteria > Pseudomonadota > Alphaproteobacteria > Rhizobiales > Beijerinckiaceae > JAFASC01. The sequence goes on along the minus strand of JAFAVH010000038.1, from coordinate 1,088 downwards.
TACCACTATAAGAGCGCGGACTGGCGCGACAACAGGCCCTACCCGCTCGAGGCCTGGTCCGCTGAAGAGCTGGCGAAGATGCCAACCTACTACATCATGGATGCGAACGAAGGTATGGCCGAGACGGTCGCACCGTATATGCCGTCGCGCGTCGAGGCCGATGCGTGCACATGGCTTTCGGATGACGAACTCGCAATCTATGCCGGCGAGTTCGCGCGCACTGGTTTTCAGGGCGGCCTGCAATGGTATCGCTGCAATCTGCCGGACGGCCTCAACCAAGAACTCGATCTTTTCGCGGGCCGCACGATTGACGTTCCGTCGCTTTTTATCGCGGGTAAGAGCGATTGGGGCGTGAACCAGGTGCCTGGCGTCTTCGAGCGGATGCAGCGGGAAACTTGCACTGACATGCGCGGCGCGCATCTCATCAATGGCGCGGGACACTGGGTGCAGCAGGAACGCCCACACGAGACACTCGATCTGCTCATGCCGTTCCTCACGTCCGTCCGCAAATGAGTCAGAGCGGTGCCGGCGCGGCGCCTCTCGAAATCGCTGCGGCCGGCGGCGTGCTCATGGCTGCGGCGATGGGCATCGGCCGCTTTGTTTATACGCCGCTCTTACCGCATATGCAGGAGGCCCTGCAGCTTTCGCCGGGAATTCTCGGCTGGATCGCTTCGGCCAATTTTCTTGGCTACCTCGTCGGTGCGCTCCTCACGAGCGTGATGCAGCCGCTCGCGAAGCCTTGGCGTATGATCGCGTTCGGACTCATGTTGAGTGCGGTCACGACCGGCTTGATGGGCGCGACGTCCAATGTCGCGCTATTTGCCTTGTTTCGTTTCCTAGGCGGAATCGCCAGCGCTTTGGTGCTCGTCTACACGACGCCGATCGTGTTCATGCGGCTCGCCGAGATGCGAGCGGAGGGGTACGTTTCGCTTCTGTTTGGCGGGGTCGGCGCGGGAATGGCGATTTCCGCGCTGCTTGTTGCCGGATTGAGCGCAGCGGGTTTCGGCTGGCGCATTCAATGGCTTGCCTGCGCGCTTGTGACGTCGATGGCGTTGATTGCGTTGCGCTACGTGCCGAACATTCATCGC
>JAFAVH010000262.1 GCA_019242655.1 Methylobacteriaceae bacterium | reverse complement strand
GCGAGGCGAGATCGCGAATCCACAGATATGATGCTATTTCGATGAAGTCAGAAAACGCGACGCCCGCTCTCGCGCTTGATCTTGCTTGTTTGAAGCTGCAGCTCGAAGCGGCGATCGCGTCAGCCGGCTTCAAGGTCGACCCCGAGTGGCGCGCCGGCATCGATGCGCATTTCGAGGCGATCGGCAAGGCAGCCGCGCTGGTGATGGAATTTCCGCTCGACGACGAACTCGATCCCGCACCGGTCTTCTCGGCATGATCGGCCCTTCAGCGAGCGCGTTCGAGATTACGTCCAAAGTGTCGGCAGGCGAGATCACCGCGCGTGCTGTGATCGATGCGGCACTGGCGCGGATCGAGGCGATCGATCCGAAAGTCAACGCATTCACCGACGTCGCCGCTGAGCGCGCTTGCCGAACCGCCGATGCGCTCGATGCAAGGCGGGCGCGCGGCGAGACGCTGGGGCCGCTCGCGGGCGTGCCATTTGCGGTCAAAAACCTCATCGACATTGCCGGACTGCCGACACGGGCCGGCTCCAAGATCAATCGCGATTTGCCGCCCGCTTCGCGAGATGCGGCGTTGGTGCGACGGCTTGAAGACGCAGGCGCGATCCTCGTCGGCGCGCTGAACATGGGCGAATACGCCTACGACTTCACCGGCGAAAACGTGCACGACGCGCCATCGCGCAATCCGCACGCACTCGATCACATGACCGGCGGCTCATCCGGAGGTTCAGGTGCGGCGATCGCCGCCGGTCTCGTGCCGCTGGCGCTCGGCTCCGACACCAATGGCTCGATCCGCGTGCCGTCGGCCTTTTGCGGCTGTTTCGGACTGAAGCCGACCTACGGGCGATTGTCCCGCGCCGGCAGCTTTCCCTTTGTCAGCAGCTTGGATCATCTCGGCCCATTCGCGCGCTCCGTCGCCGATCTCGCATTGGCATACGATGTGATGCAGGGGCCCGATGCCGACGATCCCATCGCGACAACGCGTCCGCCTGAGCCTTCACTTCCGGCGCTCGAAGGCGGCGTGTCGAATCTGCGCATCGCAATTGCCGGCGGGCATTTCGCGAAGCACGGCGATGCCGACTGCTTCGCCGCGTTGGCGAAAGTAACGCGCGCGCTCGGCGTCACGCGCACGGTCGAGTTGCCCGAAGCAAGCCGTGCCCGCGCTGCGGCATACGTCATTACCGCCGCGGAAGGCGCCGCCCTGCATCGCAATCGTCTGCGCGAGCGCCCGGACGATTTCGATCCGGCCGTTCGCGACCGGCTGATTGCCGGCAGCGCAATTCCTGCGTCGTGGGTGATCCAAGCCCAGCGCTTCCGCCGCTGGTACCGCGCGCGCGTGCTTCACTTGTTCAACGAAGTCGATGTCATACTTGCCCCCACTACACCCTGCCGCGCGCCGAAGATCGGCCAGGCGACATTCGTGCTCGATGGGGTGACGATGCCGGTGCGCCCAAACATCGGCATTTTCACGCAACCGATTTCGTTCATCGGTCTGCCGGTCGTTGCAGTCCCGGTACGGATAGACGAAGGACTGCCGCTCGGTGTGCAAGTCATCGCGGCGCCGTGGAAGGAATCGCATGCTTTGCGTGCCGCGTGCGCATTAGAGCAATCGGGAATTGCAGACGCGCGCATCGCGCCGCTTTTTTGACGCCCGCGCGCGTCTTGCGGCATGGCCGTCTCGCGCTCAACTTCGAGCTGAACGCGTCAACAGGAATGTGCGATTTGTACTTGGCATTCCAGTCTCGCTCATGATTTCATGAAGATGTTCGCGGCGAGGAGCGGCGCATGGAAGTCGACATTCCCGAAGTCAAAAAGGAAGTCGAAGCTGCCTTCGCACTTTACGAAACCGCGCTAGTCACCAACGATGTCGCGACGCTGGAGGCGCTCTTTCGCGACGATCCGCGAACGCTGCGCTATGGCGCCGGCGAAAATCTCTACGGCATGCACGAGATCCGCGAATTTCGCCGCGCCCGCTCACCCGTCGGATTGATGCGAAAACTCGAGCGCACGATCATCACCACGTATGGCCGTGATTTCGCAACAGCGAGTACCCTGTTCAATCGCGACGGCGCGCCGGGGAAGATCGGCCGGCAATCGCAGGCCTGGGTGCGCTTCGACGAGGGCTGGCGCATCGTCGCCGCGCATGTGAGCCTGATCGATAAGCCTCAGAGTTAGCCAGCGGCGCTTTCCGCGGGAAAAACGAGGGCTGGACCTCCGCCCATAATGCCGTAAGCTTCAGCAATCGCGGGGCGAATCCGCCCAATGCATGGGCAGGAAAGGATGGCGCGTGCTGAACAGACGGGAATTGCTCAAACAGACGAGTGTTGCCGCAGCCGCTTTCGGAGGCGCGGGCTTTTCGAACGCTGCCACTCTCGCGGCGGAAAAAGTCGAGCTGCCCTTCGCCGCCGGCGAGCGGGAGCTGGTGAAATATCCGCAAAAGCGACCGCTTATTCAGATGACGGCGCGCCCGCCCCAGCTCGAGACACCGTTCTCGGTATTCAATGAAAGTGTCGTCACGCCGAACGATGCCTTCTTCGTGCGCTACCACCTCGCCGACATTCCGCTGCGCGTCGATCCTGAAAAATTTCGCATCGACATCAAAGGCAAGGTGAACTCGCCTCTGAGCCTGTCGCTGCAGGACCTCAAGACCGGCTTCGAGCCGGTCGAACTCGTTGCCGTCAACCAGTGCTCCGGCAATAGCCGCGGCTTCTTTGAGCCGCGCGTCGCGGGCGGGCAGCTTGCCAACGGCGCAATGGGCAATGCGCGTTGGAAGGGCGTGCCGCTGAAAGCCGTGCTCGACAAAGCCGGTGTCCAGCAAGGCGCCAAGCAGGTCACGTTCAACGGGCTCGACGGCCCCGTCCTACCCGAGACACCCGACTTCGTGAAAGCGCTCGACATCGATCACGCGCGTGACGGCGAGGTCATGCTCGCCTACGCGATGAATGGCAGCGATATCCCGGTGCTCAACGGCTTTCCTGTGCGGCTGGTCGTCCCCGGCTTCTACGGGACGTACTGGGTCAAGCACATCAGCGAGATCGCCGTACTCGATCACGATCTTGATAATTTCTGGATGAAGACAGCATACCGCATTCCTGCCAACGCATGTGCCTGTGTCGAGCCCGGCACAGCGCCGAAGGCAACCGTGCCGATCAACCGGCTGGACGTGCGCTCCTTCATCACGTCGTTGAGCGACGGCGCGCGGGTCAGCGCGAACAGCGACATTGTGGT
>JAFAVH010000432.1 GCA_019242655.1 Methylobacteriaceae bacterium | reverse complement strand
TCGCCTCGCTGCGCGCGGTGTGGAGCGCGTAGAGAAGATCGTCCTCGCTGCGGGCGACTTTCATGCCGCGTCCACCGCCGCCCGCCGCGGCCTTGACGAGCACGGGATAGCCGATCTCCGCGGCGATGCGTTTTGCCGCGTCGTCGTCATCGATGCGGCCGTCGGAGCCCGGCACGCACGGAATGCCGAGACGCGTCGCCGTACGTTTTGCCTCGATCTTGTTGCCCATCAGCCGGATATGTTCGGGCTTCGGGCCAATGAACGTGATCTGATGCTCGCCGAGAATCTCGGCGAAACGCGCGTTCTCGGACAAGAAGCCGTAACCCGGATGCAGCGCATCGGCGCCGGTGATCTCGCAAGCCGACAAAAGCGATGGGATGTTCAAGTAGGATTCGCGTGCCGGCGGCGGTCCGATGCAGACGGATTCATCGGCAAGTTTCACGTGCATCGCTTCGGCGTCGGCCGTCGAATGCACCGCGACCGTTGCGATGCCGAGTTCCTTCGCCGCGCGCAGAATGCGAAGCGCGATCTCGCCGCGATTGGCGATGAGGATTTTGTCGAACATTTACTCGATGATCAGAAGCGGCTCGCCGTATTCGACGGGCTGGCCATCTTCAACGAGAATGGTGGTGACGGTTCCAGCACGCGGCGCGACGATTTCGTTGAATGTCTTCATCGCCTCAACGAGCAGGATTTTATCGCCGGCTTTGACCAGGCTGCCGACCTCCACGAAAGGCTGGGCTTCGGGGCTTGGCCGCAGATACGCCGTGCCGACCATCGGCGATTTCACCGCACCCGGATGATCCGCGATTTGCTGGGCGGCATCGGAAGCCGCCGGCGCCGAAAGAACGACCGGGGCGGGGGAGGGCGCAACCTGCACCGACACCGGCGAAGGGGCCGGGACGGCGGGCAGGCTCGTCGTGCGCGCGACGCGAATGCGCAGGTCGCCCTTCTCGACCTCGATTTCGGTGATGTCCGCGTCGGCAAGCAGCTGCGCTATCTCGCGCACGAGCGCGGCATCGATGCCGCTGCTGCCGTTGCCGCCGCGCTTTTTCGATTTCGCAGACTCGGCCGAATCGTCGTTGGTCATGGCAAGAACCTACCGGTTCCCTGTTCGGACGAAGGGAAAAGCGCTTCCAGCGCGAGTTCGTAGGAGCGCGGACCGAAGCCGAGGATCACGCCGCGCGCAACGGCCGAAATCGTCGAGCGATGGCGAAAATGCTCGCGCGCGTGAACATTGGAGATGTGCACCTCCACGACATTGGCATTCGCGCCGGTAATCGCATCGCGCAAAGCAATCGAAGTGTGCGTGTAGGCGCCTGCATTGAGGATGACGGGCGCGCCGGTCGCGCCCGCATCGTGGATCCAGGCGACGAGCTCGCCCTCGTGATTGGACTGGCGAAAGACAAGCTCGATCCCCCGGGAATCGCAGATTGATTGCAGCCGGCTTTCGAGATCGGCGAGCGTCTCGCTGCCATAGGTCGCGGGCTCGCGCGTGCCGAGCAGGTTCAGGTTCGGGCCATTGAGAACGAAGACGGACGGCATCCGGAATCCAGACGGGGACGCTCAGGCGTCGGTCGCTGCCTCATAAAGGGGAAGCCGCATGAGGGAAAGAGCGGGGCCGGAGCGCCGGCCTCCGCAATCCTTCGTCTAGGAGCAGACCGCCTTGCCGCACTTCGCGACGTTGCCGATCTTGCCCTTGAGGTCGTCGTAACCCACCGCGCCGACGACAACTTCCTTGCCGACGACCCATGATGGTGTCCCGGTGAGGTTCAGCCCGTCGGCCATTTGCATGACTTCCTGAATGCCGGCTTTGACGTCCGGATTCGCCATGTCACGCTCGAGCTTACCCATGTCGGCGCCCATGTCCTTGGCGACGGCAAGCGCCTGCGCCTTGCCGACCTGACCGCGCGTCAACAGTAGCTTCTGGTGATAAGCCCAGAATTTGTCGCCGCTGAATTGGTTGCGTAGCGCTGACGCGACCTGTGCCGCCTCAACCGATCCCGGGCCGAGAACAGGGAAGTCCTTGAGGACGACCCGCAGATTCGGGTCTTCCTTCATCAGCTTGGCGAGATCGTCGAGCGACTTTTTGCAATAGCCGCAATTGTAGTCGAAGAACTCGACCAGCGTGACCTTGCCGTTCGGATTGCCGACCACGGCCTGATGCGGCGAGGAGAACAAATGGCTGTTCTCTGAGATGATCTTCTCGCGTGCGGCTGCCTGTTCGGCCTTCTCCCGCCGGTCGAGTTCGACCATGGCGTCGCGCAGGACATCCGGATTGTTGAGGAGATAATCGCGGACGATGGCGCCGATCTCTTTCGTCTGTGCGGGCGAGAATTCCCCGGCGGCCGCAGGCAAAGCGGCACTGGCGAGGCCGAGGCAGAGCAGGGGGCCGGCCAAGCGAGTCGCGGTCCGTAGAAAGGCTGTCATCGAGAGCTCCGGGGAGGAAAGGACCCTTATAGCAGGATCAGGTGAATCGGTCGAAAATGGATCGGCACGGGTCAGTCGAAGATCCCGTCGGTTTTCGGCGGCCGGTAATTCAAGATGTCGTCCGCTTTCAGCCAGCCGGGACTGCCTTCCTTGAACTGCGCCTGCGCGCGCGAGGCTTGCGTGCGCGCCTCGACATATTTGCCGGAGACAAACAAGCCTTGCGCCGCCGCAAGCTGGGCTTTCGGCGTCTCGCCCTTGCGATGATAGGCCATCGACAGGAACTCGAAGGCTTCGGCTGAGTCCTGGTCGCGCTGCGTCGCGTTGGCGAGGACGCCGATCGCCTCGGCGGTGTTCGCCGGAACGTCGGTTGCGACGAGGGCGTGACCGTAGAGCACTTTCGTGGGCACGGCGTTCGGCGCCATTGCGGTCGCCTTGCGAAGCGGCGCCAGGGCCTCGGCGGGGCGGCCGCTCTCGAGCAGAACCTGGCCCTTCAGCTCCCAGAAGTAGGCGTTGTTCGGTTCCGCCGCGATCAATCCCTCGATCTGGCCGAGCGATTCCT
>JAFAVH010000414.1 GCA_019242655.1 Methylobacteriaceae bacterium | reverse complement strand
CCGCAGGCGCCGTTTCCCGCCCGCATCGCCGCAACCGAACGGCAACGCCCTTGTCAGGTGGGCGAGAATGGATTTGCTATATAGGAATATGTTCCAGAAGTCAAGCCGGGCGCTCCGCGTCGATGCGGGCGCACACGATGTTCAAGCCGCGCGGCTTGCCAGCGCGACGCCGATAACGGTGAGCGCCATGCCGGAGATCTGCAGCAGCGACAGCTGCTCGCCGAAGAGCAGATAAGCCAGCACCGCCGCCGTCGGCGGCACGAGGTAGAAAAGCTGCGCGGCGCGCGACACTTCTCCACGCCGGATCAGCAGCAGCAACAGGACGATCGCGCCGATCGAGATCGCCATAACCGACCACAGCATGACGAGGATCGTGGTCGCGTTCACTTCGAGCCGCATCGGCTCGACGAGATACGCGACGGGCAGCGTGACGGCGATGGCGCCCACATATTGCAGGATCGTCACGGTGCGCAGATCGCCGGAATGGATGTAGCGCTTCTGATAAAATGTGCCGGCCGTCACCGCGATCATCCCGACAATGTTGATCAGGAGCGGAACGGTCACGGAGCCAAGCTGACCCGGCGCGACACTCGCGAGCTTTGGCGACAAGACGACGATGATGCCGACGAAGCCGAAGATGATGCCGAGCCATTGTTTGGCGCCGACGCGCTCGTGCAAAAGCAGCGGCGCAAAGGCGGCGGTGAGAATCGGCTGCAGCGCGGCGAGCAGCGCGGAGATCGATGCCGGCACGCCGTGCGCCACGGCGATCCAGACACCGCCGAGATACATCGCATGGATGAGCACGCCGGAGAATGCTGCATGCCCGAAATCGCGCGCGGTTGCGGGCCATGCCGCGCGCGCGATGAGCGCGTAGACGAGCAGCACCGCGCCGGCGCAGGCGAAGCGCGCCGAGAGGAAGGTCAGCGGGTCGGCATAATCGGCGGAATAGCGCGCGACGATCCAGCCCGTCGACCAGAGGAAGACGAAGAGCGCGGGTGCGGTGCGGCGGAAGATGAGATCGGAGGTGGGCACGCGGGATGTCTAATCGGGTGCCTGTTCAAACGCGAGTACGATAGCCCCGATTGATGTGCGCGACTCCCTCCCATCAGGGGAGGGTCGATCGCGAAGCGCTCGGGGTGGGGTTTGCATCTAACTTGGAAAATTTGTCAGACCCGCCTCGCATCTTATCGATGCTTGGCACCAAGCCTCTGCTGCAAGAGCCGAATCATGCACCAGCCTCAGGCCACTTTGAGCACTTGCTTCACGGTGTCAGGAGCTTGCTGGATGACTTTCAGGAAGGCACGTTCCATGCTGCCGGGAGCAGAGCGTCCCTGTTCCCAATCGCGAAGCCGGGCAAGCTTGATCCCAAAATGTCGCGCGAAATCGTCCTGCATCATATGCAAACGACGGCGAAGTTCCTTCACATCGATATTGTCGGGAATGAAGACGCGATACTGGTTCTTATCGACCCTGCCTTCGGCGTACGCCAGGGCTTCTTTCGCGGCCCGCAGCAAGCGCTCGCCTGCTTTGCTCATCTCGAATCTCCTTTGCGCAAGGTTAGGAGCGGTTCAGCTCACCCGCCACCCTCTTCTTCAACCCACATATCTCCCTTGCCTCGTCGGCGTCGACGATCTCGCGCCCGAGATCGCGCGAGATGCGCACGATCTTCTCGACGAGTTCCGCGTTCGAGCGCGCATACGTGCCGGGCTCGATGAACGGATTGTCCTCCATGCCGACGCGCACATGGCCGCCGAGCATGATCGCGGCGGTGAGCACTTTCCAGTGCTCTTCCGGATCCATCACGCTCGTGTTCCAGACGAAATTTTCAGGGCAATGGTCGGCCATGTAGACCATCGCCTTCGTCGTCGGCGGCGTCCAGCAGCCGCCTTTCCAGCCGAGGAAGAACGTCACCCAGACCGGCCCGTGCATCAGGCCCTTCTCGACCATGCGCATCGCGTTCCACACGCCGCCATAGTGGAACGCCTCGACCTCGATCTTGACGCCGAGCGCGCGCGTCACCTCGCAATATTCCTTCAATTCGTCACGGCTGTGCAGGCCGTATAATTCGACCGGCTCCTTGCCCGGCTCGTAGTCGAAACATTCGTCATGCGCGTTGAAGCAGGTCGATATCATGTCCGGCTTCTGCTCCTGCATGAGCTGCTTTCGCTGCGGAAAGCGGCCGTTGGCGATGCCGTATTGAATGATTGCGTCGCGCTTGGAGGTGATGCCGTCGCGCAGCCGCTTCCAGCCGGGAATATCGAGATCGCTGAGCTTGGTGCCGTCCGCCTGGATCTTCGCGTCGACCGTGTACGGCCCGTGCAAATGGCAGATCGAAGCGCCGGCATCGATCGCGCGGACATATTCTTCGGCGACTGCGTCGATGCCGCGCGGCGTTGGGTTGTTCGGGTTCGACGGATACGACATCGTCGAATCGCAGGTGACGGTAACGATCAGCTTTTGCATTGATTCCCTCCGCAGACGATTATGCGGAGGGCGGAGAGGAGCCGCAATCAGGTTTTCACTTTCAGGTCTTCACTTGCGGCGCCGGCGATTCCTCCTCCTTGCGGTCGACCTCCGCATCGATGGTTGCACCGAGCAGCACGAGCAGTGCCGAGAGCCACAACCAAAGCATGAGGATCGCGACCGCGCCGAGCGATCCGTAGGTCGCGTCATAATCGCCGAACTTAGACACATAGAAGGAGAACAGCGCCGAGCCGCCGATCCATAACAAAGCGGCAGCGATCGCACCGCGGCTGAAGAAGCGCCATTGCGGCAGCGGCAGTGACGGCGCGAATCTATAGATCACGGCGAGCCCGATAAAGACCAGCACGGCAAGCAGCGGCCAGCGCGAAAGGCTAATGACGATTTCGGTGAGCTGCCCAAGCGGCAGGAAATGCAGCACGACAGGAACGCCGGCAACGGTCGTCAGCGCGACGACAGCGAAAACGACGGCGCCGACCGTAAGCGCAAGCGCGATCACTTGCTGCATGATAAACGAGCGCTTCTCCGGCACCTCGCAGGCGATGTTCAAGCCTTCCATCAACGAGCCCATGCCGGTGCGCGCGGAAAACAACGCGATCACGACGGCGACGATGGCCGTTGTGTTGAGCGACGGCTTCGATGCTGAAACTAGTTTCTCCAGCGCGTCGGTGATGAGTTTGGCTGCTTCCGCTGGAATGAAGGCCGAGATGTCGGCTGCCATTTCCATCACTTTGTGCGGATCGGCGACAAGGCCGTAGATCGCGACGAGAGCACCGAGCGCCGGAAAGATCGCGAGCAGCCCGTAGAAGGCGACGCCCGCGGCAACCAGCGTCAGGTTATCGTCGTTCAGGCGAATGAAGACGCGCTTCAAAATCTCCCATACGCCCTTCGGACTTGCGGGCTGGTCCGGTGTGGGCGCCGTCGGTGCTTCGCCCGGCTGCGGGCCGGCACCCTCGGGCTTCACGGCGTTCTTGCCGTCCTTCTTGCCCTTCGTATTTCTGCCGTCCCCGGCTTTTGCGGCAGCATCGCGCTTGGCCGTACCCACCACTTCGAGCCCGCTCGCAGCCGTGCGGTGGCCCGCTTCGGCGAGGGTTAAGAGGACGAGCGCAGCCGCCCAGACGAGCGGTCCGGGCCTCGGTGTCGCTTTCTCTTGTTTCGCCATCGCGCCCGCGCCTTGCCTCCGCTCGCCCCGTTCAATGCCGGATGCGCTTTGCCGTTCCCGCGGGGTAATCATCTCTGCGGTGTGGGCTCCACGCCGGCTGTGTGGGAGACGGAGGCGTGGGTAATGTTTATGCGATTTACGGCCGTACTCACCTCCGGTCTTATGATTTCCCTGATTGCGTCTGCGGGCAACGCGATGGAAAAACTTAGTGTCATGATATCGGGAGGCTTCTCGCTGGCCTACCACGACGTTCTGCCGGAGTTCGAGCGCAGCACCGGTATTGCCGTGACGACGTTATCCGGCGCGTCACAGGGCACGGGACCGAAGACGATAAAGTCACAGCTTGCGAACGACGTGGAGGTCGATGTCGTCATCCTTTCAAAGGAAGGGTTGCGCGAGCTGATCGCAGCGGGCCGCATTGTTGCTCACTCAGAAGCAGAGCTCGCAAGCGTACCGCTTGCTGCCGCGGTGCATGAAGGGAGCCCGAAGCCCGACATCAAAAGCGTGGACGCATTCAAGCAGGCATTATTGAACGCCCGTTTGGTCGTCATGCCCGGAAGTACCAGCGGGCTCTTTGTAAAAGACGAAGTGTTCCCGAAGCTTGGAATATCTGACCGGGTGTCTTCGACGATCGTGGCGCGCGGGACGGACTCGACCGCAATGGTCGCTTCCGGAGGCGCGGATCTGGCCATTGGTCCGGTCAGCGAGTTGATCAACCAACCCGGCGTAGAACTCGTCGGGCCGCTTCCCGATGAGATTCAGCTCGTGCAAGTCTTCACCGCGGCGATCGTCAACACATCGCGGCGGTCGGAGGACGCCAAGCGGCTGATCGCGTTCCTCGCATCCGATCGCACCGCGCAAGCGATCAGAAAATCCGGCATGGAACCGATGGGTCGTGGCCATGTGCGCTAGATACGCCGCCAGATCCCGGCTTTGTTGACCCCCGCCTCCGCGGGGTTATGGATATTAGAAACACCCCTCCGGGAGGAACACATGGCCGGCAAAGAGCGCCCGGTGCGGCTTGGCCACCCCGACGTCTCGGTCGAGAGGCGTGCCGACGGCACAATTCTTGTCGAATCGATCTACGGCTTCGGGCCGGTCGAGACCTGCATGACCGATTATCTCGTGCGCCATGCGCGCGAGGCGCCGGACCGCGTTTTCATCGCCAAGCGCGGCGCCGACGGCGAATGGGTGAGGCTCACTTATGCCGAGACGCTGCGGCGTGTCGAGCGGATCGCAGCGGGACTCTTGTCGCGCGACCTCTCCGCCGAGCGGCCGATCGCGATTCTCTCCGGCAACGACATCGAGCATCTCCTGCTCGCACTTGCCGCAATGCATGTCGGCATCCCCTTCGCGCCCATCTCCGTCGCCTATTCCACGGTCTCCAAGGATTTTTCCAAACTGCGCTTCATTCTCGATCTGCTGACGCCAGGCCTCATTTTTGCGGCGGACGGCGCCCGCTTCGCTGCGGCGATCGAGGCCTGCGTGCCCGACGACGTGGAGGTCGTCACGACAATTCCGACCAATGTCGTGCACGCGACGCCGTTCGCCGAACTCGAACGTACGCCCGGTCCGGATGTTGCGGCTGCGCATGAAGCGGTAACGCACGACACGATCGCAAAATTCCTTTTCACCTCCGGCTCGACCGGCTCGCCGAAGGGCGTCATCAACACGCAGCGCATGATCTGCAGTAATGTCGCGCAGATCAGAGCCGCGATGCCGGTCTACGCCGACGAACCACCAATCTTCGTCGACTGGCTGCCGTGGAACCACACGTTCGGCGGCAATCACGATGTGCATGTTACGCTCGCCCATGGCGGCACGTTCTATATCGACGATGGCAAACCCTTGCCGGGCGCATTTAGCGAAACGATCCGCAACCTCAAGGAAATTGCGCCGACCTGCTATCTCAATGTCCCGAAAGGCTTCGAGATGCTGGTGCACGAACTCGATCGTGACGAAGAACTTGCAAAGAATTTCTTCAGCCGTGTGAAGTTTCTGAAATATGCGGGCGCGAGCTTGCCGCAGCATGTCTGGGATGGGCTCGAACGCATTGCGCTGAAGACATGCGGGGAGACGATCCGCATGATCACCGGACTCGGCGCAACGGAAACGGCGCCCTCGGCGATGTTCACGCTCAAGGGCGATGTCAAAGCAGGCATGGTCGGCACGCCGGTGCCCGGCTGCCAGTTGAAACTGGTGCCGAACGGCGACAAGCTCGAAGTGCGCATGCGCGGGCCGAACATCACGCCGGGTTATTGGCGTGAGCCTTCGTTGACTGCGGCAGCTTTCGACGACGAGGGCTTCTACATGCTCGGCGATGCGCTGCGCTGGGTGGATGAGGCGCAGCCGGAACGCGGCTTCATCTTCGACGGCCGCATCACCGAGGACTTCAAGCTCGTCACCGGCACGTGGGTGAGCGTCGGCTCGCTCCGCACGAAGATGATCGCCCATTTCGCCCCCCTCATGCGAGACGCCGTGATAACCGGTCACGATCGCGACGATCTCGGCGCCATTCTCATTCTCGATCCCGAGGGGTGCCGCGCGCGCTTCAGCGACATCGCGGCGGGCAGTACGCCCGCGGATTTGGCGCGCCACGCGGGGTTGCGCGCCGAGCTTGCCGAGCGGCTCGCATCGTTCGCGCGCTCCGCGACGGGCAGTTCGACGCGGCTCGCGCGCATCGCGATCCTGGAAGAGGCGCCTTCGATGGATAAGGGCGAAATCACCGATAAGGGTTCGATCAACCAGCGCGCCATGCTCGCGCATCGTAAACACTTAGTCGAAGCGCTCTACAATGAGCGCGGCGACGCGCGGGTGATCGCGCTCGAGGCGGTGAGCTGAGCCGCAAGACTTGCGGGGCAAGACTTGCGGGGCAAGACAAGACTTTCGGACAAGACTTGCAGAACAAGACTTGCGGGAAGTGACGGCTTTGGCGAAGCTGGCATGAAACAGTGGAAATAAGTCCGCCGGGGAGAGTGTATGGGAGTGGCTGAAAGTGTCGTAAGAGCGCCTGCGGCGAACCGCGCGTCGCCCGTAGCGAAGCCTAATACAGCCCCGTTGCTCGACGTCGGCGGCGTGACGCTGCAATACAAGACACGCGATCATCTCGTCACGGCAACATATCGCGTCGATTTCCAGGTCTTCCAATCCGACCGCTTCATCCTGCTCGGGCCCTCGGGCTGCGGGAAGTCAACGCTGTTGAAGGCGGTAGGCGGCTACATGAAGCCGGTCGAAGGTCACATCACACTGAAAGGCCGTGAGATCGACCGGCCCGGTCCGGAACGCATGATGGTCTTCCAGGAGTTCGATCAGCTTCTGCCGTGGAAGACCGTAAAACAGAACGTGACCTTCGCTCTGACCGCGAGCGGCAAGAGCAAAGGCAGCGCGGCCGACAAGCAGGCGCTGTACTACATCGAGAAAGTCGGCCTGATCAAATTCGCTGACTCCTATCCGCACACGCTGTCGGGCGGCATGAAGGCGCGCGTTGCCATTGCGCGCGGCATGGCGATGGAACCTGACATCCTGCTCATGGA
>JAFAVH010000162.1 GCA_019242655.1 Methylobacteriaceae bacterium | reverse complement strand
GCCGATCGCGTTCGTGCCCATGATGTGGCTGTTGTCGTAAACTTCGACGCGGCGGATCGCGCCCGGCGCGTCGACGGCTTCGCCAAGCACGCCAAGAAGCTTGGTCTGGCTCGCCGTGTCGGCGAGCTTGCGGCCGAGCGTCTCACGCGCATTCTGCAACGCGGCTTCAACGAGCTCGCGCTTTTCGCCGCGTTGCGGCACGGCGATCTCGACGCGATGACCGGCGCGCTGGCAAAGCGCCTCCGCGAGTAATTCCGTTTCCTCGATTGCCGTCGACAACAGCAAAAGCCGCGGGGCAGGGCGCTCGCTATAGAATTGCGCGAGAAAAGCGCCGAGCACTTCGCCCGTCGTGAGACTGCGATCGGCGCGGGGGAAATAGGCGCGATTGCCCCAGTTCTGCGACGTGCGGAAGAAGAACACCTCGATGCAGAACTGGCCGGCATTCTCGGTGATGGCGAAGACGTCCGCCTCTTCCACGGTCTTTGGGTTGACGCCCTGCGTGCCCTGCACCGCGGACAATCCGGCGATGCGGTCGCGCAAGCGCGCGGCGCGCTCGAAATCGAGCTGCTCCGCCGCCTCCTGCATGTCGCGCGCGAGCAGTTCGCGCACGGCGCGGCTTTTCCCTGAGAGAAAGTCGTGCGCTTCCTGAACGAGCTCGGCATAGTCGGTGTGCGAAATCTCGCCGGTGCACGGTCCCGAGCAGCGCTTGATCTGGTAGAGCAGGCAAGGCCGCGTGCGGTTCTCGTAATAAGAATCCGAGCACGAACGCAGGAGAAACGCGCGCTGCAACGCGTTGAGCGTGCGGTTCACCGACCACACAGTCGCGAATGGGCCGAAATAATCGCCCTTTCTGTGCCGCGCGCCGCGATGCTTGGTGATCTGCGGCGCGACGTGATCGCGCGTCAGCAGGATATAGGGAAACGACTTGTCGTCGCGCATCAGCACGTTGAAGCGCGGCTTCAATTGCTTGATGAGGTTGGTCTCGAGCAGCAGCGCCTCGGTCTCTGTCTCGGTCGAGACGAAGACCATCGAGGCGGTCTGCGCGACCATGCGCGCGATGCGGTTCGTGTGCCCTTGCGCGCGCATGTAGCTGGCGATGCGCTTCCTGACGCTCTTCGCCTTGCCGACGTAGAGAACCTCGCCGTTCGCGGCGATCATGCGGTAGACGCCGGGCCCGACCGGCGCATGCTTCCAATGATCGCGGATCGCCGCCGCGCCGCGCGCGACGGAAGCCGGCGCCGCCTCGCCGCCGTCGAGCTCGAGCGCAGGCAGGCTCGGCTCTTCGTCGGCCTCGGCGAGGGGCTCGAAATCTTCGATGTCCGGCGTGTCGGTGTCCTGCGGGCGTGTCATTGGAACAGGTGCGTCATGGGAACAAGTGCGTCATGGAAGCCTGATTTATTCGCCGGGGCGGTCGATTGAAAGCGCCGTCAGCCTAGGGCTTGGCCGCGTCTGGACGCGGCAGAAGAAGGCGGCTAGCAATGGCCGGCCGGGAGCGCCGAAGGCCGCTGCCGGACAGACCGAGGAGCCGCGCATGGGAGAGGGGTCGCTCGCCAGTCCTGCACGTCTCCTTTCGTGCGCCGGCCTTTGCCTCGCGCTTTGCTTCCTCGGCGGATGCAACGAGACGACGGGTTCGCTGCGCGAACCGATCAAGGCCGCCGCCAATGCGCCCGCGCGCAACCCGAACGCCAGTCCGCGCGGCGCGTCCGTGGCGCTGACCTTGACCGGCGTCGAGACTGTGCCGCGCGGTGTCGTGTCGCGCTTTTCCGAAGCGCTCGCCCATGCCGTCGCCGTGCGCGAGGTCGACGTCGCCGATCCGAAGCTCGCGAAATATTTCGTGCAGATGCATCTGACCGCCTATCCCGCAGGCGACGGCGGCACTGCGCTCGCTTATGTCTGCGACGTTTTCGACGCGAAGAAGAACCGCGCGCAACGCCTGAGCGACGACATCGCGCTGAAGGGCACATCCGGCGACCCGTGGTCGCTCGTCGACGACAAGGCGGTCGAGACGATCGCGGCGCGGAGCGCCGACGATCTCGCGGCGTTCTTGTCGAACACACCTGAAGCTGTCGCTGCCGCGAATGCTGCGCCGACGATCATCGCGCGCCCGTCCGAGGCGCCGGACAGAGTGCGCGTGCCAGCGCCCGTGACGACATCGCCCGGCATGCCGTCTGACGCGCTGAGCTTCGCGCCGGCGCGATAGCAGCCGTCTTTCATCGACGATCTCGGCGACCTATAATCCACTCATGACCGAGCTTCTCGAATTCGCCATGCGGTCTGCGAGCCAGCTGTCCGACGAGCGTCAGGACTATCTGGCGCGCGCGCTTTTGCAGCTTCTCGAAGGCGAGCAGATTCCGGAGCCGACCGATCCTGCGCACGTTGATGCAATCCGCTGCGGACTCGCGCAGATCAGGCGTGGAGAGTTCGCGACAGAGGATGATATCGAGGCGGTGTATCGCAGCTTCGGCGAATGAGAGTGCGGTATTCGCCGCAGGCGAAGCAGGATTTACAGGATATTCTTACGTATCTTCTGCCGCTCAACAAAGCGGCGGCAAAACGAGTGCGAGACTCGATAAGACATTCGATAGCGATCGCAAGCGCTTTTCCAGCAATCGGCCGCATGCAGGATGA
>JAFAVH010000201.1 GCA_019242655.1 Methylobacteriaceae bacterium | reverse complement strand
ATCGAGGCGCCGGCCGGCTGCATCACCAGCGTTATCGGTCCGAACGGCGCCGGCAAAACGACTCTGCTTAATCTCATCAGCGGTTTCCAGCGCAGCGATTCCGGCGCGGTGCATCTCGGCGAAAGCGATCTCTCGCGATTGCCGGCTCACCGGGTCGCGCGCGCGGGCGTCGCCCGCACGTTCCAGACCGCGCAGCCCTTCACCGGCTTGAGCGTGCTCGACAATGTGCGGCTCGGCCTGCTGCGCGGCCGCTGGCGCGGCGACGCGAAGCCCGAACTCGCGCGCTCGCTGCTCGCGCTCGTCGGCTATGGGGGCGCGGACAACGTCGCGAGCGAGTCGCTGCCGCATGTCGATCGGCGGCTGCTCGAGATCGCGCGCGCGCTCGCGACGCGGCCTTCGGTTCTCTTGCTTGACGAGCCTGCCGCCGGCCTCGATCACGCCGATACGAAGCGGCTCGACAAAGTTCTGCAGCGGCTCGCGAATGCGGGGCTCGCGATCGTGCTCGTCGAGCACGACATGTCGCTGGTCATGTCGGTTTCCGACGAGATC
Organism: Methylobacteriaceae bacterium; assembly: GCA_019242655.1. Lineage (GTDB taxonomy): Bacteria > Pseudomonadota > Alphaproteobacteria > Rhizobiales > Beijerinckiaceae > JAFASC01. The sequence continues at coordinate 1,590 of JAFAVH010000201.1, read as the reverse complement.
GTCGTCCTCGATGCCGGACGATGCATCGCGCGCGGAAAGCCTGCTGCAATCCGCGCCGATGCCGCAGTGAAGGCAGCCTATCTCGGCGCCTCCGCGCCGCCGGTACCGAAGAGCGCGGAGCGGCAACCTGGGGCGACGCTGCTCGCGGTCGAGAACCTCTCGGCCGGGTATGGCAGCCTCAATGTGCTCAGCGATATTTCGATGCGCGTCGCCGAGGGCGAGACGATTGCCGTGCTTGGTCCGAACGGCGCCGGCAAATCTACCTTGATGAAGGCCTTGAGCGGTCTGCTCCGGCCGGTTTCGGGACGGATTGAGTTTGCAGGATCGGACGTGTCGCAACTGTCCGCGCATCGCATCGCCGAGCGCGGGCTGACGCTGGTGCCGGAGGGCCGTCAGGTCTTTCCGGCTCTGACCGTCGAAGAAAACATGCGTCTCGGCGCGACGCGGCGCCGCGACTTCGCTGAAGATGAGATCGAAGCGATGCTGCATCGCTTTCCGCGTTTGCGCCCGCGTCTGCATACACCGGCAGCCCTGCTCTCGGGAGGCGAGCAGCAGATGCTCGCGATTGCGCGCGGTCTGCTTTCGCGCCCGACCATTCTTCTTCTCGACGAGCCGTCGCTGGGACTTGCGCCCGCGATCGCGGCGGAACTATTTGCGGCGCTTGCCTTGCTGCGCGATGAAGGAATGACGCTGCTTATCGTGGATCAAATGACGGATTACGCTTTGTCGATTGCAGACCGCGGCTATGTGCTCGGCGGCGGACGCATCGTCGCCGAGAGCAGTGCGGCGGCTTTGCGCGACAGTGCCCTCGATGAAGCCTATCTCGGCGCCCTACCCGCCGCGGTGAGCTGATGGACACGATCGTCCGCAATGCGCGCGTCTTGCAAGATGCCGAGCTGCGCCTGCTCGATATCGGCATTCGCGATGGCCGGATTGCCGCATTGGCGCCCGAGCTGAACGTGGATGCTCCAGTCATCAACGCCGAGGAGATGCTCGTCGTCCCGGGCCTCATCGAAACGCATATTCATCTCGACAAAACCTGCATCCTCGACCGCTGCCGCACCGAGGAGGGCACGGTGCAGGAGGCGGTGCGCGAGACATCGCAGGCGAAACGCAGCTTCACCGTCGAGGATGTCTATGCGCGCGCCAAGCGGACGCTCGAGCGCTGCATCGTGCATGGCACGATGCGCATGCGCACGCATGTCGAGCTCGATCCCGGTATAAAAATGATCGGCTTCGATGCGATCGTTGAGCTCGCCCGCGATTATGCCTGGGCGCTCGATCTCGAACTCTGCGTCTTCCCGCAGGAGGGGTTGACCAACAATCCCGGCACCGAAGAATTATTGGTTGAAGGACTGAAGCGCGGCGCGAAGGCGATCGGCGCGGTTCCCTATATCGACACTGATCCGCGGGCGCAGATCGATCGCATTTTTGCGATCGCGCGCGATCACGACGTCGACATCGACATGCATCTCGATCTCGCCGATTCCACCAACGGCATGCAGATCGAATATGTCTGCCGCAAGACAGAGGAATACGGCTGGGGCGGTCGCGTCGCCGTCGGCCACGTCACGCAATTGTCGCTCGTCG
>JAFAVH010000004.1 GCA_019242655.1 Methylobacteriaceae bacterium | reverse complement strand
CTGACGAAAGAGCTCGGCACGGCGCGCGCGCGCGCATCCGAAGCAAAGGCGCGCGTCGACCAGGTTCAGCGGATTGCGAAACGTGGACGCATCGATGCTTCGGCGGACGCACTGAAATCGCCGGTCATCGAACGCCTGCGCACGCAGCAGGCCGATGCAGAACGCGAGGTCGCGCGGCTCGCCGAAACGCTTGGCGCGCGGCATCCCGCGCTTGTCGAGGCGCAGGCGCAGAACGCCCGCATCAAAGGACTGATCCGCGACGAGCTCGCCCGCATCCAAACGGGGATCGAAGCGGAGTACAACGCCGCGCGTGCGAACGCGACGAGCCTCGAACATCAGATCGATCAGCTCAAAGGGCAGTCCAACGTCACGAGCCAGAAGCTCGTGCCGTTGCGCCAGCTCGAACGCGAAGTCGAAGTGCTGCGCGCAAGCTACGATCGCTTCGCCAAAATCCAGGACACGCTGACTCAGCAGGAATCGGAAAGCCCGCCGGCTCGCATCGTCGCGACCGCGCAGCCGCCGCTGACGCCGTCGAGCCCGCGTCGCCTCGTCGTCGGCCTTCTGTCGCTGGGCGGAGGGTTATTTCTCGGACTGGGACTTGCACTCTTCGCCGAGCATTCGGCGCGTTTGCGCGACGGCCGGCCGGGAGCACCGGCGCCTGTGCGCGCGCGTGAAACGGCGGCGCCGCGTGGCCGCTTTTGGCACGACACTTGATCTGAGATTGCAAGATATGCGCGCGCCGGTTGGCGCGCCTTTTGAAGCCTCCGCATCCGAAGCTTTCGCCGCGCGGAGAACGCCTCGTTTAAGGGCGCGATCGTCGCGGAACGGCACGGCAGGCGGAGAAGAATGATGGCCTCGTCCTTCTGGAGCGAGCGTCCTGTTCCAATATGGCTGAACGCGCCCGGCGCAGAGACAGCCGTCACGAGCAAGCGGCGCACCGTCACCGCCGAAAACCGGACACCTCACGATCGGGCTTCACCCTTCTTCATCGAGGCGCTCGGCTTTGAAGCCGCCGCCGAGATCGCCGAAGACTGGGCCGACCTCGTCTTGCGTGCGCTTGAGCCGAACGTCTTCATGGAGCCGGGCTTTGCGCTGGCGGCTGCCCAACATCTGGCACGCGCCGATCGTCCGGCCTTTGTCGCGGTTTGGCAGCGCGAAAGCACAGGCAAGCGCGGACGCCTCCTCGGATTGTGGGCGCTGGTCCTGCCGCGGCGTGTGTTTGGCGGGCAGATCGCGACATTGTGGTCTCACAAGCAATCCGCTCTCGGTCTCCCACTCATCGATGCGGCACGCGCCGATGAAGTCGTCACGGCCGTTTTCGCGTGGCTTGCCGATGCGTTTCCGCGCGCATGCGTTCTGGTCTTTCCCAAGCTTGTGCGCTCGGGGCCGACATTCGCGCGCATTCTTGCTCACGCGCTCGACACCGGGCTCGAATGGCGATTGCTCGATCAACATCAGCGCCCCGTTCTGTTGGCGAACGGCGCCGGATCGAATCTTTCGAAGGAACGATCCCGGAGTCTTGCACGACGACGCCGCCAGCTTGAAAGGTATGGCGATCTGCGTGTGCTGAGCGCGCGCGATCCCGCCGAAATTCGCAACGCCGCGGAAGCTTTCCTCGCGCTTGAGGAAAAGGGCTGGAAGGGCAGGCGGCGCACCGCGCTTCTCTGCGAAAGCTCGCGCGCCGCATTCGCTCGGACGATGACGCGCCGGCTCGGCCGGGAAGGCAAATGCCGCATCGATGCTTTGACCGTCGGCGGCCGGCCGGTCGCGATGGGGATCGTCCTGAGAAGCCGCGACCGCGCGTTCTTCTGGAAGATCGCCTACGACGAAGCATTCGCGACGCAATCGCCCGGCGTTCAGCTCGCGCTGGAAACGACGCAGTTCCAACAGGCGGACAAATCCTGCTCTGCGACTGATTCCTGCACGGCGCCGGGCAATACAATGATCGAGGGGCTTTGGCGCGACCGGTTAGCTATCGTCGATCTGGCGCTGCCGCTTTATCCCGCGGCCAACGACACGCTTGGCAGCTTTGCCTGGCGCGCCGTTTTGCGGCGGCGTTTGCTCAAATGGATGCGCGACCTGTTAGGCGCGATGCGAAGCTGGATGCGGCGTTAGCCCAACAGCTTCTTCAATTCCGCCCGGAAGGCCGGCGCGATGTCGTTGCGCGCCAGCGCGAAGGCAGCGTTCGCCGTTAGAAAACCGAGACTCGAGCCGCAATCATACGTGACGCCGTCGAAGCGCACGCCATGAAAGCTCTGCTTCTTGGCGAGCGTTAGCATCGCATCTGTCAGCTGGATTTCGCCGCCGGCGCCCTTTTCCCCCTTTTCCAGAATGCTGAAAATCTCCGGCTCGAGAACATAGCGGCCCGAGACATAGAGGTTCGAGGGCGCGGTGCCCTGCGGCGGCTTTTCGACCATGCCGGTGATCTCGAATGTATGACCGTGATCCTTGCCGACGGAGACGATGCCATATTTGTGCGTCTCTTCCGGCGCGACCTCCTCGACGGCGATGACGTTGCCGCCGTGCTTTTCGTAAGCCTCGATGCATTGCGCGAGACAGCGCGATTTCCGTTTGCCGGACGCCATCGTGATCATGTCGGGCAGCAGCACCGCGAAAGGTTCGTCGCCGACGATGTCGCGCGCGCACCAGACCGCGTGCCCGAGGCCGAGCGGCGACTGCTGTCGCGTGAAGCTGGTGGTCCCGGCGCTCGGCAGCTCTTCCTCCAGGAGCGACAGCTCGGCGGTCTTGCCGCGTTCGTTCAGCGTTGCCTCGAGCTCGATCTGCCGGTCGAAATGATCCTCGATGACGTTCTTGTTGCGCCCGGTCACGAAGATGAAATGCTCGATGCCGGCCTCCTTGGCCTCGTCGACCACATAT